>CAYNWQ010000260.1:0-2265 GCA_964400955.1 uncultured Gordonibacter sp.
ACGTATAGGTGCGCATCCTGCCTCATTGACTGATGGCGACTATGAAACCGACGTGCACGTGCCCGTACTGCAAAAAGACGAAGAGTGGCGCTACACCAATCTTTCGTCTGACGGAGCGGTGTGCGACGCGAGCTATGCACTCTTTTATTCCACGGTTGGTGCTGTGTATTATCAGGTGAGTTTTTATGAGAGTGATGCGGCTTATACCTCCGGGCAAGCGAGCAGTGTGCTCGATGTGCATGAGGGTACGTGTTTGTCTGCGCTTACCTCAGCAAATGTGCGTCTCGGTAAGAGTGTCCCTGTAGCACCCGATGGCTATCATTGGGAGTATTCTGTTGATGGCGATACGGGTCTTACTCAGGCAGCTTATGCTATTGCCCGCGCAAATCCTCTCATCTATCACACGATTTCGTTTTACGAAAGCGAAGCTGCTTATGCGCAGGGCAATGCGCTTGCAAGCGTACTTGTGCGCGATGGAGTCGTGTTTGATTATGTGACCGATGACGACTATGGCTCTGACGTGCGTCCACCTGCGCTCGCTGACAACAAACGCTGGGAGTACTCGTTTGACACATCGAGCGCATTGAGTAATGATGGCTTTGCCATTATGAAAGACGTTCGTCAAGGTACTTACTACACCGTAAAGTATTTCGACAGCGAGCTTGACGTGGCACTCGATATGCCAAGTGCTACGATATCGGTGCGTGCAGGAGCATTGCTTGGCTCGCTTACCGATAAAGACTTTGGCAGCGACGCGCGTGTGCCAGAGGCAGGGGATGGCTACTACTGGAAATATTCTGTTTCTACGACACAGCCTCTTGCAACTGATGCCTATGCGCTGCGCACGTTTGATGAGACGCGCTACACTATTTCTACTGAAGGAAACGATCCGGTCTTTTCAGTAGAAGTGCGTGTCGATGGGGTAGCGTATGTGGGTGGTGTAGACACGGTCTCACAGGGCAAGCTTATTTTGGTGAGCATCGCTGCTACAACATTTAATACCGACGAGTATTCGCTCGTAAAGCCGGTAGGTTTTCAGGTGTTTGCGCATAACTCTTCTACGGTGCTTTACGATTTTTCCGATGTAGCGGCAGGTTCGTTTACGATGCCGGCATGTGATGTGGATATCAAAGTAGTTTATGCCATGACTTTAGATGTCTATACCCGTGAAGGCGATCAAGACAATCAGTTTTTGCGCTCAGTGAGCATTCAAGAACTCGAAAGTCTCGTTAAAAATACGAAGCCAGCCTATTACACCGGATGGGACAAATATCCGACACAGGTAGTGAGTAAGGCAGATAAGTATGTGACGCTCAGTGATTTTCTCGAATATCTCGGTGTCGATTTTGGGCCAGGTGACAGTATAGAGTTGCTTGCTGCCGATGGCGAGCGTCGTAGGGGTAGTGATGGGGGACTCACCTACGAAAACCTCTATGAGACAAAGCGCTATACCTATCCAAATATAGCGAGCAGTGACGCAAGCGAGCGCTTAGTGGGCAAAACTGAGGTGGAACCAGCGCTCGTGCTCAAGGGGTATCAATCACGCTACATGAACATGAGCGGTGGCAAAACGATAGATGATTACACGACAGACATGCTGCGTACGGTGCGTTTTGTGAGAGGCGCAACCGATGAAGAGATAACAAATGTAGAGCCTTCTATCAATTGCTTTTTGTATTCGATACTTTCTATCACAGTGGTGCACGATTCAACCGATATTTCGGGATGTACACTTGATGGTTTTGATGAAGTGGTGTCTTTAGCTGAGGGTGGTGCTACTCAGTCGCAGTTGCGCGTGTTGCTGCCCGAAGGAGGCGAGCTAACGGAGGGTAAAGATTATACGCTCACTTACGAAAACAACGCTACGACCGGAGAAGCGACATTGATGGTGAGTGGATGCGGAGGATACTCGGGTACTATCACGAAAAACTTCCGGGTAGTTGAGGCGCAAGAAATCGCCGGAGATACACGTTATTCGACCTCAGCGAGCGCCGCTTTGGCTACAGCGCGTGAGGCTGGTGGGGTAGAAGGCGTTATTATAGCAAGCGGCGCAAATTTTCCTGATGCCTTATCTGCTTCGGGTTTGTCGGGTGTTATGGGTTACCCTGTTTTGTTAACCGAACCAAACGAGTTGCTGTCATGTAGCGCTGATGCGCTTGGTGACCTGCGTAACGGCAACCCTAACTTCGAAGTGTTGGTGCTCGGCGGCACATCGGCGGTATCGGATGATGTATTTGCAGACCTTCAGGCCTATGGCGGCAAAAA
>CAYNWQ010000261.1:0-2246 GCA_964400955.1 uncultured Gordonibacter sp.
TTGCTCTCTTGCCTCGCGCGGGCTTACTCTTCTTTATTATTCCTGTCAAGTAAGGCTTTGCCTATGCGCATAATAGCGTAAGCACCAAAAATCACGCTATAGACCACTATGCTCGAAAATGCTGTAGTGTCAGTACCGGTAGTTGCTGAAGGGGCAAGCAAAATAACGATGTGTACATACACCAGTGCATAAAAAAGATACGCCCATTTTTGGAGTTCAACCCAGCTCATCGCACTCATGTGGTGCTTTACTGATTGCAGTGAGGTTATACCAAGCACAAGCATGAGAGCAAAACATACGAGCGCGACAATGATGCCTAGCTGTATAGTGATACTCAATAAGGCAAAGCGCTCCATAATATGGTAAAAGCGCAGGTAACTACGAGCACCAAAATGAAATTCAACGTATATCTCCTTTCTGTGTTTATGCGCCCCCCGCAAAACCTAGAGAGGGTCATGTAAGGGGCGCAAGTTTATATTATCATGCCGCGCAGAGTAGTGTTGGCGTGTGGGTGAGCGCTATATGCTCTCTGAGCGTGAACGGGAAGTCTTTGAAGAGTTGTCTCAAAATAGAACGCCTCCTGAGATTGCAAAACATCTCAATATTACCGTTGCGACAGTGCGCACTCATACGCATCGCATATATGCGAAACTCGACGTGCATTCGCGCGATCAGTTGGTTGAGCTTGTGCGCGAGGAATACGAACACATGATGAATAAATAGGGGATGCTTCGCAGGCGTGCGCCTGTTGGGGTGAAAGGTTCGTGCTTGCGGCGCCTGTAGTGAGTCGCGGATGTGCACGCTGCAGGCGAGCACACCGCAGCTGCGGCGCGCCGGTATTTTTCCGTGCAAAATACATCATTTGTTCGCTGTGTTTATAAAGCAAAACTTTTGCTGTGCTGTTAAAATAGCCTCGATAATTTTTCTCGGCAAAGAGTGTACAATTCTTTGCTCCAAAGCATATGATTTAACGATTTGAGGCGTATAACATGGCATTTGTTCATTTGCACAATCACACAGAATATTCCCTGCTCGACGGTTTGACACACATTAAAGATATGGTGAGGCGTGCAGCTGAGCTCGATATGCCAGCCATAGCGATAACCGACCATGGCGTTATGTCAGGCGTGCCCGAGCTGTGTGATGCTTGTGCTGCAGTCGAAAAAGAAACCGGGAAAAAGGTCAAGCCCATATACGGCTGCGAAGTGTATTTCACGACTGACGAAGAGCTGAAAAAAGACGCAAGGTCTAAGCTCTATCACTTGCTTTTGCTTGCGAAAACCAACGAGGGCTACCATAACTTGTTGCATTTGGTAAGCGAGTCTCATGTCGACAACTTTTACTACAAGCCACGCACAACTTTTTCCATGTTGCAAAAATACGGGCATGGCATCATTGGCTCATCGGCTTGTATTGCAGGTATTATCCCTAAATTACTCGACAACCGTCAGTTTGATGATGCGGTTGAGTGGGCGCGCAAGTTTGCGAGCTGTTTTGACGAAGGCGACTTTTATATCGAGTTGCAAAACCAAGGCATTATGACTAACGGTGGGCTCACGCAAACAGAGCTCAATCATCAACTGACAAAAGTAGCTCAAGCAGCAGGGCTTAAAACTATTGCGACCAATGACTTTCATTATTTGCTCAAAGAAGATGCTAAAGCGCAAGATATCATGCTTTGCATCGGTACGGGTTCTTCTGTCAATGAAACCAATCGTTTGAAATTTGAAAACGACGAGTTTTACATGAAGACCGAAGAGGAAATGCGTGAGGCTTTGTCAGACTTTCCTGAGGCCTGTGATAACACTATTGAGGTTGCTGAAAAATGTGACGTGGTGCTTGAACGCGATTCTATCCTGCCACGCTTTCCTTTGCCTGAGGGCGAAACTGATGAGAGCTGGTTTAGACACCAAGTTATGTGTGGCATGAAAGAGCGCTACGGAGACCCTATCCCCAAAGAGCCTCTTGAGCGCGCTGAGTACGAGATGGGTGTCATCATACAGCAGGGCTTTCCGGCGTACTTTCTTATCGTACAGGAATACATCGAGTGGGCGCGTAGTCAAGGCATTGGTGTAGGGCCGGGTCGTGGGTCTGCGGCTGGCTCTATTGTGGCCTATGCGATGCGCATCACCGACCTCGAGCCGCTTTCAAATGGCCTGCTCTTCGAACGCTTTTTGTCCCCTGAGCGCGTGGAGATGCCTGATATCGACGTTGACTTTGAAGATGAGCGTCGCGGGGAAGTGATA
>CAYNWQ010000262.1:0-2244 GCA_964400955.1 uncultured Gordonibacter sp.
CGCTAAATCTTAAACGCTTCCCCATGTGTTTTGCAATTAAACAAACGACCCGATCGAATTCTCGCGCATCAAGCACCTGTGCTCTTGATAAAGATTCCACCCTAAGGTTCATTAACCCAAGCGTGGTGAGCCGTTTTAGATCCTCGTCATGCTTCTCTTTCCCAAGATGAAACGCATCGCTATCATACTCAACAGCCAGAGAGAATTCGGGCCAAAAAAGGTCACACGAACGATGCTGGAAGTGAGAAACATCTACTTTTTCAGTTTTAAATAACGCATTCATCTTCGGAAATGGCAGTCCATAACCACCTAGCGAAGAAGGCAAGCACAACATCATCACAAGAAAAGTTTCCATAGGTGAAGCTGATCCATCAACCACAAACCGCAAAGCTTGCCTTGCTCTTTTAACACCCCGCATACCATTAAATTGTTCGAGGTATTTTAGAATATCACTAACCCTTGTTATGGGACTTCTTCTAATCAGCGATTTTGGTTGTATCTGCATAGGAACTACGTCTTGATTCTGTTTTGAAATAAGAGCTGTGTCTGTATTTTTACTTTGTCTCTGAACAAAAGATTGATTCATAGATATCTGTGCACAGTAATCTGACAAATCCTCTTTGCTTTCGTCTAAAAAGGAAGGTGAACTGACGCCGTACTTCTGATTCGGATTTGAAAACTCGTTTTTAATGCCGTAATAACCACAAAGTTCATACCCAAGCACAATGAGCTTTAAAACGTCGGTAAACCCTGCGATTTGAACAAAACAAAGTTCTGGTACACTGACGTAAACATTTCTATCTACATACAAAAAAGAACCCGATGGCACACGACTATTCAATACATGACAATATATTTTCTTTGACCTGCATCGCTCTTTAGGTGACGCAACCAGCATATGTACAGGATTAAAATCTACCCCGTATTTCTTCAAATTAAGACTCGCAAACTCCTTAGCCTGCACTTTTGATCTTTTAGACGGCATCGCTCTCGTGCGTGCTGCGTTATTGACGTCAATAGTTCTTAGACACTCTAATGCTGAAAAATGGCTCAAAAAGCACTTCATAGCTATCCTCTCCCTTTTCTTTATGTATATTTCCTGCCTTGTTTTGCGACGCAGCATATGTCACCCAACACTCCGAAGACGCACCTTTTATCATTTTTAAGCAACACAGGCAAAATAAACAAATGGACAGGAGTGTTTACGTTTATTTACGCCACAATTACCTGTCGAATATAATAGAGACGCCATCAAGCAAATCTATGTGAGAAACCCATCAGATTGCTGTCATGAATCCTGCATGAATCATCTGAATATTCGCTCATTTTTCGATAAAATCTAGCAGAATTTGCTATCAATTTTTGTCATATCGCTGCTAATTTCTAACTGGATTCCAACAACTATCTATCTGATTTCTGGTTGAATCCTAGCAAATATCTATCAGATTTCTCGCCAATTTCTAGCTGGCATTTTTCTGCCAATAAACTAGCGTTTGCCTAAATCATGCATATATAACAGGCGAGACGCACTCATATGCATACCGGAATTTGATGGATAATCTAGGGTTTTCATGCATAGCGAGACGAAATTCATATATATATTCACAAAGAGCTGCGTACTTTACTCGCGTAAAAAGGGGAAACAACGAATATCTAACTAAGGTAACGATATGATGAGGTGCGTGGCAAAAATAAGCGACTCTCTAATAGTAATAAAACTATTTCAATAACTCATTTCGGGGCACATACGGCAGAGATATTTTTCATGATAAAGCAGGGATGTTTTTCCACAATGCGGCAAATTTTTCCGCAAGCGTGAACTTTTTCTTCCGCGCCAAAATTTCAGCTGTTTTTGGCAAATTTTTCTTCGTATGTGAGGTTTTCTTTATTGGTTCAGAAAAACCTTAGACTAGATTTTGTGATTATAATCTTGTAATTTTGGCTCCTTCAACAATACTTAAGTAAATCACCTAGTCAGAGACAAATTTATAAGTTGCGAAAAGTCAGCAGTTCGTGAACCAGGATATGGGGTATCAGAATCTTTATACAAAAACTCACATTCGGGTAATAATTTGCCAAAATGCTGGCTATTTTTTCCACAATTGCATTAAAGCTCGCAATCGAAGAAAAATTTGTCACTGAAGCTAACCGTGAAAGAGGTTGATAGGTTGATAGGTTGATAGGTTGATAGGTTGATAGGTTGATAGGTTGATAGGTTGATAGGTTGATAGGTTGATAGGTTGA
>CAYNWQ010000263.1:0-2231 GCA_964400955.1 uncultured Gordonibacter sp.
GGGCAGACTCATGCCGCAGATTGTGTATTATCTCTCAGCCTACGCTGAACTCGTGGGTAAAGGCAAAATACAAGCGGGCGAGCCAATCGATGTTTGCGTACCAACCGGCAATTTCGGCAATATTTTAGCCGCATGGTATGCCCGCCGCATGGGTGCACCCATCGAAAAGCTGCTTTGCGCAAGTAATGAAAACCGCGTGCTGACCGACTTTATCAACACTGGCACTTACGATATCTCGGACAGGGAGTTTGTCCTCACCCCCTCCCCCTCCATGGACATCTTGGTGTCTTCTAACCTCGAGCGTCAGCTCTTTGAACTCACTGGCAGAAATGCTGTGTCTGTACGCACTTGGATGGAAGATTTGCGCGAAAAGCGTTGCTTCCGCGTTGACCGCGACACGTTTGGCGCGCTGCGCGATGCTTTTGTTGCCGACTCCATAGATAACGCGTCTTGCCTGAAAATCATTCGCGAAGTGTTTGATGATTACAACTATCTCATAGACCCGCATACCGCCGTAGCTTTTGGCGTCGCGTCTCACTTACGCTCGGAAAACCCGGTGCTTATCGCAAGTACTGCACATTGGGCCAAGTTTGGCGACAATGTATACCGGGCACTCCACGATATCGCAGCGGGGACACCTTTGCCGACAGATGTCGCTGCGCTTTCCGGATGCAAGCTTAATGAACTTATCGCGAACGAAACCAACATGCACAATATCCCGCAAGGTCTTGCCGGCCTTGATACGGCAACTGTGCGTTTTGACGCGTGCATCGATGCACACCTTGACGACATGGAAAATGCAGCTGTCAAGTTTTTGATACGCTAAAGTTCGTGCGGGCAGTGCGTGCTCGTGCGCTCCCGTGCATGCTCGTGCGTGTACGCATAAGAGGTGCACGATGTTTCACGTGAAATATTTTATTGTTGATGTGCGCGCAAACGGGCACGCACGAAAGCGCACGCTTACACTCGCACACATTTGCTCGCACTCGCTCGCGTCGCAATTATCACGTCAACAAAACTGAATAAATGGGTTTTATTATTTGCAAACGTCGAATTATGCCGTTTTATGTGGTGCTATTTTATTTTTTTTAATTATCTTGAATAATTATTTATATTTATGCAAAAATATCGCCATCAAAGGATGCAAACAGGCAACCTACAAAAAGAAGCTCACATAAAACGAGACAAAAGGAAAAACCATGAGCCAATTAGAAAAACTTGAACCAATCATTAGGCTATCTGTCAAAAACCCTGCATCGAGCAGCGGCTCACTTTTTGGACGCGGTATCGCAGATCTTTGCCTTGGCGTGCGCAACTTAGGCTCGCTCAACGCTGCAGCAAAAAGCATGGGCATGGCCTACAGTAAAGCATGGCGCATCATCAAAGAGACCGAGGCGGCTCTTGGCATACAGCTGCTTGACCGCGACGGAGCTCACGGCTCAACTTTAACTGCCGATGGCGACGTGTTGCTTGACACCTATCTTGAAGTCGACAAGAAAATGCGCGCCGAAGCCATCAAAACATATCAAAAGATTCTCGCGAAAAAGTAAGCACACCTACAAAGGCCTGTGAGCTTTTTCTCTCTTCGTCAGATAGACTAAATCTGATTTTGTAGACTTGAGAGTTGCCTTGTTTTTGTAAAAAAGGAACAAGCGCTACATCCGAAAGCACCTTTGCAGGGGAAACACTGGCTGTTTCCCCTGTTGCTTTTTCGGGTATTTTTTCAGCTGCTTTTGCGACTGCTTCCTCTGTTGTGTTTGTTGTATTTTCTATCGTGTTTTCTACTGTTGCGCTCACCAGTTTCTCTGCGGCGGTCTCTATCGTTTCCCCTACATTGATCGCGCCATCACTGTCCATCAAGCCTCCCCCATAAGTCACAACATTAAAATGATACAAGCAGCCATAACAAACGTCCATATCACTAAATGAACGCGAACCACACACCGGACATGTTTTCATTTTTCATCCTCTCCGCAAAAATTAAAACTGTTAAGCTTTGAGATAACTAACCTGTCGCCTAGTTCAAACCAAGGATCATTGTTTGCAAATCGCTCTATTACCGCTACGGCATCTTTATTGCGTAGACGCCTCATAGCGCCAAGTTTACGTGCCGAAGCAATAACTAAGCCGTTTGCATCCACAAACGCTACATCGATTGGTTTTCGCATACCGACTGTGTGGATGTCATTGCAAGGCAAAAGCAGCAGTGTTCGCTCGCTCGCGTCAGTAAA
>CAYNWQ010000264.1:0-2140 GCA_964400955.1 uncultured Gordonibacter sp.
ACACGAGAACGGAAAGCAGGACGGCGCAAACAACGCAGACGGCAACGCGACGGGGCTCATGACTGATGTGATCGATGCTCTCATCGCTTCGCTCGAGCTTGACAGCGTGGTGCAGATACAATACATCGCCTACGAAAGCTATCAAGAAGTTGCCGATGCCCTTAAGACCGGCACCATTGATGTGGGTTTTCCTATATCAGATGACGCATGGACACTCGAAGAGGATGGCATAAGCGCATCCACCGATGTTATCGCAGATAGAGGCGTGCTTTTCTACAAGACCATCTGCAATAAAGAAAGCGTTAAAAAGATAGCTGCCACTAAGGGCAATGTTTTCCAAGACGAATACACCGCCATCAGCTACCCTAATGCCGAGATAGTGTATTACTCCTCTGTCGACAAATGTCTCGACGCAGTAGTCGCAGGCGAGGCCGATGGCACCATCATGGATTCTTTGCGCGTGCAATATGTCACCAATCAGTCACAATATGAAAACTTGCAATACGTACAGCTCAACGACGTAACAGGCAAATGCTTTGGCATAGCTCAAGGCAACAAAGCTGCGCTCATGCTCGTCAATCGAGGTCTTAAAATAATCGGCACTTCTTACGGATATGACCGAGCATTTCAATATGTAGACGAGCTCACCACCTATGATGTGCGCTACTTTCTCAGGGAAAATGCTCTGGGCATTTCCATCCTCACATGCGGCTTTATCATTACCGTCATCGTGTTGCTCGTGCTCTACATCCGCAAGCAAAAACGAGAGCTCGCTATCAAAGAGAAGCTTAAACGCGAGGCCGAAGAAGCAAACGCCGCAAAAAGCAGATTTCTCTTTAATATGTCGCATGATATTCGCACGCCGATGAATGCGGTGCTTGGCTTTAACGAGCTCATGATAAAAGATATCGATAATCCCGACAAACTCAAAGACCACATCGAAAAAGTGCGTTTCTCGGGCGAATACTTGCTTGAACTCATCAATAACGTGCTCGAAGTTGCGCGCATCGATAGCGGAAAAGAAACTTTAAACGAAGAATTTGCCGATTTGCGCGACGAAAGCTATCGTATCGTTTTGCATAACGAAGCCCACAAAAAGCAACTCACGTTTGAGCCGCACATAAGCGTCACGCATCGCTATGTCTACACTGATGCTCAAAAGATACGCGAGATAATCTTAAATATCTTGTCGAACGCGGTCAAATACACTCCCGAGGGTGGCACCATACGCCTTGAACTGGTGGAGCTGACTGATGGCGCGGACGTGACGGGCGCCAGCGAGGACACAGCCAGCGAGGACACGGCAGATGCAAGCGTTGCGGACGCGCTTGCGACGGGTACGAGCGACACAGCAGATGCAAGCGCAGACGCGAACCAGTACGCCACCTATGTCTGTACGATTTCTGACACCGGCATCGGCATGACAAAGGAGTTTCAAGAACACCTCTTTGACAACTTTGCCCGCGAGCGCAATACCACCGAAAGCAAAGTGGCCGGCACAGGGCTTGGTATGGCTATCGTCAAAAAACTCGTTGACCTCATGGGTGGCACGATATCGGTGCAAAGCGCGCCTGGCGAAGGTAGCACTTTTGTGGTGACGATGAGGTTACGCATCGTCACAGACCCTGAAAAATATCTCGAGCAAGAAAAAGAAGCCATAGTCGCAAGCGACTATGACCTAACGGGCAAACGCATACTACTCACTGAAGACAACGAGCTTAATGTTGAAATAGCGAAAGCTCTTTTGGAAAACCTCGGTGCGCAAGTTGAAGTGGCCAACAACGGCATTATATGCATCGAAATGCTGCAAGAGCACGATGCGGGCTACTATGACGTGATACTCATGGACATACAGATGCCTTATCTTAACGGCTATGATGCGACAAAGAAAATACGTGCACTGCCCAACGAGTCAAAAGCCACTATACCGATTATCGCTATGACCGCAAACGCTTTTGACGAAGACAAGAAATTGGCCTTTGAGGCGGGCATGAACGGACATATCGCCAAACCGATAGATGTCGGCGTTTTGTCGCAGACGCTTCAGGCGCTACTTGGATAGGGCGCAAACAGCAAATCAAGCGAGCAAAGTTTGCGCTACCCGCGCACGCAATCGCGCAAAGTTTGCGCTACCCGCGCA
>CAYNWQ010000265.1:0-2126 GCA_964400955.1 uncultured Gordonibacter sp.
ATACCGCACACGCCTAAGAGCTTGCCTGCCGCTCCTTTGTCTTCTGAAAGCGCAATGAGCAAGTGCTCACTTGTAGCATAGCTGTCGCCTAATTTTTCGGCGATTTTCACTGCGTTATCAATCACACTCAAAAGCGCAGGGCCTGGTGCGCCCGCTATCATCATCGAAGACGATTGCACTTTTGGCATGTTTTCAATCTCGGCATTTACATTGGTAAGCAGCTGATGCGGGTCTGCACCGATACGCTTAATAATGGCCGAGAGATTGTTTTCTCTTGACTCAAGTAAAGCCTTGAGCATATGTATAGGTTCTGCTTGCGATGCCTCGTGGTCAGACGCTATCACCATCGTCTGTTGCAAAGCTTCTTGGGCAGTAATTGCTAGTTTGTTTAAATTACCCATGTTTATAGTAGGAAACCTCCTTTAAGGCAGATAGCGCAACACGCTCGGCATGTCGGAAGTGCGCACGAGCGAATGCACACTTTCGCGCGTCTCGAGCTCATGCACGCGGTCAGCGAGACGACGCACGCGTTTGTGCAAGTCATCTATCTCTTGGTCGCGGTCATCGAGGCGTCCCTGCAAATCAAGGATGCGTATGACACCCGCAAGGTTGATACCTTCGCCGGTGAGCTCGTTGATGAGCTCGAGTCGCTCGATGTCTGCCTGCGAATACATACGCGTATTGCCGCTGGTACGCTGCGGTGTCACGAGGCCTTTTTGCTCATAGGTGCGCAGCGTCTGCGGGTGCACGCCCGCCAGCTCGGCCGCGACGCCTATCATATAAACAGGACGGTTGCGATCATTCATTACCAAGCCCTCACATCTTCTGTCGTTGCCGCGAGATAATCTTCCATCGCGCGACGTTGCCGCTCGTTCATAGTGCGCGGTATCTCCACCTTTATCTTTATTTTCAGGCTGCCGGTGCCACTACCTTTAACTTGAGGAGCACCTTTGCCTTTGACACTCAGCACACATCCATCTTGCGTACCTGCTGGCACTTTCACACGCACTTTCGTGCCGTCAGGCGCGGGCACTACGATGGAGGCGCCCAGTGCAGCTTCTGCTACGGTCACGGGCGCATCAATGCACACGTCTGCGCCGTCTCGCGTGAAATAAGGATGCGGCTCTATCTTTGTCGTGATGAGCAAGTCTCCCGACTCTCCACCGTCGACGCCGGGGGTACCGCGACCTTTATACCTGAGCCTGCCGCCATCGACAGCTCCCGCAGGCACTTTCACGGTGATTTTTTCGGGCTCGCTTTTTTGAGGCACGCGCACCGTTACATGCTTTGTCGTGCCGCGAAATGCCTCGTCAAAAGTCACTTTGAGCGTCACGTTTAAATCTTGCCCACGTACGGGAGCCGGCGTGCGCGCTCCGCCAAATATACCCTCACCGCTACGCAGCGACTCTAGTATGTCTTGCCAGCTCTTAAACCCGCCGGCGCCATTGCCAAAAATGTCGCTAAAGTTGACATTAACGCCGCCTGAGCCACCGCAACCGCCGCCGCAGCCTCCCCAACCATAAGGGATCTGGCTCTCGCGTGCGGTGCCGTACTGGTCGTAGAGTTTTCTTTTTTTGTCATCACTGAGCACTTCGTAGGCTTCGTTTATCTCTTTAAACTTAGCCTCATCGCCACCTGCATCAGGATGATGCTTGCGGGCAAGTTTGCGAAATGCCTTTTTTATCTCATCAGCTGTGGCGTTACGTGAAACGCCCAGCGTCTTGTAGTAGTCTGGTGTAGATGCCACGTTGCCACCACCTTTCATATTTGTAAAGTACGAAATACGCACTTATCTCTATAGCAAAAGCGGGCCTCAACTGCCGCCCGCCTCTGCTCTATCTTTACTCGTTTTCTTGGTCTTGTTTTTCCTTTGGCCTCTTTGGACCACCGGAAGTAATCGTTACCATAGCAGGCCGCAAAACCTTCGTGCCCATCTTGTAACCCTTTTGGTAGACTTGCGCGACCGTCTCATCGGGCACGCTTGTATCTTCCACCGTAGCGACCGCTTGCGCTTCGAGCGCGTCAAATGCCTCGCCTGCGGGGTCAATCACGCATACGCCATCTTTGCTGAGCACATCAACGATCTTGGTATGCACCGCTTTGACGCCGCCAAGCAAACCTTCTTC
>CAYNWQ010000266.1:0-2124 GCA_964400955.1 uncultured Gordonibacter sp.
CTCCATCAAGCTCACGCCATCATTCGCCGTCCGGCACAAGTCGTGTCTAGACTAGGCGAAAAAAGCATGTTAGACTACACATAATTTAGGCGCTTGCGTAAGGTAGCACTTCATGAAAGGCGCTTGATTACATAACGCAGACTACTATATAAAGCACGCCTACGTATAAAGGAGACTTTCCATGCCATCACCGAAAGCACTCTGCACCAAGACTCTTGCTATCGCTTTGAGTTTTTCTTTACTCCTCCCCGCTGGATTCGCACAAGCTCTCATTGCACGCGATGCTGCTTACGGCGCTCAAGATGTGTCTAGCGCCACTACTGCGAGTACGACGATCGCCACACAGGACGTAGCTGCGGCAGCAAGAGCGACCAGCTCCTCAGTTCACGGCAGCATTGCACCCCTTAATCCTGAGTATGTCTCATACCTCGAATCCCTCACCGACCAAGAAACAATAGACCAAGACTTGTCAGCTCAAGACTCGTCTACCCAAGACATCACAACTCAAAGCGCGCAAACGCAATCAGCCACCCTACCTTCTACCCTTGACCTGTCGTATCTTTCCGAAAGATATGCCGACGAGGCACAAAGCCCTTATTCCACTTTGTCTGAAAATATTGCCACCTTGCCTGCAAGTTATGACTTGCGAGACTACGGATTGGTAGGGCCTGTTACTGACCAGGGGCAACACAACACCTGCTGGGCATTTGGCATGATGGGTTCAATTGAATCAAGCCTCATTACCAAACAACTCTCTTTAGCCGATTTTTCGGAAAAACACCTTATATGGTTTAGCCGTATGGGTAACGAAGAAAAAGAGTGCTTGAATACGCTATATGGGTTCAGTGATAATACAAGCCCTTACTCGATTGGTAGCGGTAATCCGGTCGCAATATCATCTTTAGCAGCATGGAAAGGTCCTATCTCTTCTGATAAATTACCCTATGATGATTTTGATGTGACGCCAGATGAATCTTTGCGCTACGATGCCGAGTTCCACCTGCAGGATTGCGTCTATGTTTATTCTGCACTCATGTGGGGCGACAGGTATCCTGAGACTAGTGAACCAAGTAATCAAATCGTTAAGCAGCTCATTCTGGAAAATGGCGCTTACGAAATAAGTTATTACGCCGAAGAATATGGAAATAAGTACTATAACGATGAAACATTTGCCATGTATCATGACCAACAAGCGAACCCAGATCACTCAAGTCTTATTGTGGGATGGGATGATAATTATTCGAAAGATAATTTCTCGAGTGAATGCCAACCCGAAAATGACGGCGCTTGGCTCGTAAGAAACACTTGGGGCACCGATTTTGGTGATGACGGGTATTTTTGGCTTTCTTACGAGGATACCTCTATCTATCTGCTGGGCTCTTCGTGTACATTTGAAGACACGGACAATTATGCGAACAACTATCAATACGACACTTGTGGGTGGATTTATTCTGCAGCGGCAGATGATTTTATAGACGAAAATGCCGCATCAAAGACAGCCTATATTTCTAACATCTTTACTACAACCGAAGACGAGCAGCTCGAAGCAGTATCTTTTTACACAACTGACGTTGGTACCACATACGAAATCTCGGTATACGCTAACGTTACAGATGGCAATCCGAGCTCAGGATCTCTAGTTTACTCCGGACAAACAGGACGTGAGGAATACTGCGGATACCACACTATTGAGCTTGACAACGCCGTAGCGCTAACGAAAGATACCACCTTTAGCGTAGTAGTTAAACTCACCAATCCTAGCTACGCTTATCCTATGGCGCTCGAAGGAACCATCATATACGACAACACCAGCCCTAAGTATCTTGGATGTGGTGGCGAAAGCTACTACAGCGCTGACGGAGATGAGTGGACTGATGTTGTTGAGCTGGGTAAATACGCGGTTAACTATGTGGGTGCTTCGTATGGCGTTTATACCACAAACGTTTGCCTTAAAGCATTTACCAATCCTTTACCCGAAAGCTCAGAGGCTATTGGAAATGTAGACTTCTCGCTTTACGCAGGAGAGGTTGCCCTAGGTAGTGAACTTGAACTGTCAGGCGCAGAAAACATCCACTATACCATAACACCGCTTGGTGGCGAGGAAGGCGAGGTGCACCCTTACAC
>CAYNWQ010000267.1:0-2118 GCA_964400955.1 uncultured Gordonibacter sp.
GGTGGTGTAGCGGTACCTTATACGGCTCCAACAACGAGCACATCTACTGAGTTTGTTGAAGTATTTGATAAAAACATAAAGAAGGCTTCCGCTCAGGATTACCCGCTTATCAGGTGGACTAGCCGCGACGATGCGCGTTGTATCTGGCAAGCAGCAAACGAAGGAGACCCGTATCCTATCAAGGGTTGCATTTGCTGTGCTGGTGACTTTTTGAACCAGTCAAATGCGACTTATGCTTGGGAAGCACTCAAGCAGATGGACTTTTTCGTGGATATCGACTTGTGGCATCATCCAACGTCTGAAATGGCTGACATCAAGCTGCCTGCTCAGCATTGGATGGAGATCCCTGGCTTTGCGCGTATTTCCCAAGGTGCGCACGGCGCTTATGGTGCCAATGTGCATTGCATAGAGCCTCCGGGAGAGTGCAAGTTTGAGGTGGAGATTGCGCAAGACTGGTACAAGTGCGCAGGTGTGCCCCTCTACGACCCTTCAACGGGAGACGCGTGGAGTCCGGTTTCTCGCTATATGGACTTTTGCGTTAAGGGTCTTGGCATGACGGGTGAGGAATATCTTGCGAAATTTGCCGAGCATGGATGGTTCCGTGCGAAAGAAGAATTCCCCGATGTTTGGGGTACGTATCACCGTTACGAGACAGGTCATTTGCGTCAGGTTGACGGCATGCAGTACAAAAAAGGCGACGGTATGCCCGGCATGTCGGTGCCTTGCATGAAAATGGAGATCTGGTCTACTATCATGGAGACTTACCTGAGCCCAGAGGCTGGTTATCTGCCCGAATGGCTGCAAGACTATACGCCCTCTGAGATTTGCATGCCTGAATACAAAGAGCCGCCGCGCTCGCCTGTGTCGACGCCAGAGCTTTTTGAGGAATATCCTTTCAACATGACAACAGGTCGTCGTAATCCGGTGTATTTCCATACCGAGCATCGCCAGCTGCCGTGGTGCCGTGAGCAATGGCCAGTGCCTCGCGTGGAGATCAATCCTAAAGACGCAGAAGAGCTTGGCGTTGAGCAAGGCGACTGGGTGTGGATTGAAAGCCCTTGGGGCAAGGTACGCGAAGTGGCGGATTTGTACTATGGCATCAAAAAAGGCGTGGTTAATGCAGAGCATGCTTGGTGGTTCCCTGAAAACAAAGTCTCACCTACGCATGGCTGGGAGCTGGTAAACATCAATACTTGCGTAGACCGTATGGCACAAGATCCCTTTACGGGCTCGTCACAGCTGCGTGCTTATCCGGTGAAAATCTATAAGGCTACGGCCGAGAACTCACCGTTTGGCAATCCGGTACCTTGTGATGATGATGGTACTCCTATTATCACCGATTCAAGCGATCCGAGGTTAAAAGAATGGTTACCGACCTATGAGGGGAGGGAGTAGGCGATGACTCAGTATGCGATTGTTACCGACCTCAACAAGTGTGTTGGTTGTCTGGCCTGCAGCGTGGCTTGCAAGGTAGTAAATAGTGTGCCTATCGGCTCGTTTTGGAACAAAGTGTTGCGTATAGGGCCAAACCCCCGCTTTGAAGGCGCAAATGGTACTGACACCGAGATGTATTTTTTGCCTATACAGTGTCAACATTGCGAAAACCCGGCGTGTGTGGCGGTGTGCCCGACGAGCGCATCGCATAAGCTAGAAGACGGTACCGTGCAAATTGACAAGTCGAAATGCATAGGATGTCAGTTCTGCGCGATGGCGTGCCCTTATGGCGTGCGCTACTTAAATGAGGAAGAGCGCGTCGTTGAGAAATGCACGCTTTGCGAGCAGAAAGTTGCGCAAGGCGAATTGCCGCAATGTGTAGCTCAGTGTGGTGCTCGTGCGCGTTTCTTTGGCGACCTCGAAAAAGGCATTGAGACTTTTGTGGGGCCAAGTCGCATCCTTGACTATGATGCAACCTATGATGATGTGCATAATGCACGCATTACGATAACGGAAGCCGTGCCTGAGTTTAGCGAAAGTGACTTGCATCATCTGCCCGATGTGGGTAACAGCCCGTCTCTTATCTATATCCTGCGAGAAAAAATGTGGCAGGGAGAGGAGGAGTAAATCATGGAATTGCAATGGCCTTTGATTTTGTTTACCACCTTTGTTGCGTGGTGTGCG
>CAYNWQ010000268.1:0-2118 GCA_964400955.1 uncultured Gordonibacter sp.
TATTGCCACCAATTAAGCACGGGGAATTTCTCGATACCGGCAAGTTTTGCAAGTAGTTTTTCATCGAGAGCTTCAGTACCACCCATATCAACGTTACCACCAAAGTTAACCTGCTGCGGTGTCAAAAAGCTCGTGGTACCACCACGGTTTCCAGCAGGAGTGTCCCAGTTGCCCGTGATACCAACGAGGCAGTCGAGTGCACGTGCATTTTGGATAGCATTGCACCCGTGCTCGACAGCGAGCATATAACCGATGCCGCCATTGCCATAACCACTATCTGGGTCTAAGCGAGTAGCGTAGGTCTTTGCAGCCAGCTCTATTTGATCTGCAGGAATGCC
Source organism: uncultured Gordonibacter sp. (assembly GCA_964400955.1). Classification (GTDB taxonomy): domain Bacteria; phylum Actinomycetota; class Coriobacteriia; order Coriobacteriales; family Eggerthellaceae; genus CAJFUR01. The sequence goes on from CAYNWQ010000268.1 coordinate 339, forward strand.
GGTGATTTCTTCAGCAACAGCAGGTTCGTACTCTTTGCAACGAGCCTTAAAGTGTTCCCAAACCGGTTTCACATCGTGGACAGAGCCATCTGCCAAAGTAACGCTATAGGTACCTTCAAGTGCAGGATTGATGGGCGTCTCAAAGCCGTCTTCCTCGCCAAACCCTAACTGATCTGGCACCCAGCCTTGCACAACACCTGGGAAAAGATTTTTCTGGTTTGCTTCTTTGCCTTTTACAAGGCCGCGCTCCATGCTCCACGTTTCGCCTTCCCAGAGAGCCGTTTCGGCATCATAGTAGGTCAGGCTGTCACTAAGGGTATCCCAGCACATCAGACGGAACGGACTTCCATCTGCCTTTAAGTCAGACTCGCAAAGCAAGCGCGTCATAGTTTGAAACGTGCCGGCTTGGAATTTTGCACCAAAAGGCCCCGGAGTTGGGTCCATGTCTTCTACAACCAAGAAAGGTGCGTCAGTCCAACGCTTAACAAACGGCTCGTCAAAGAGATTATTTTCTATAATGACGTTCATCCAGCTCAAAGCAAGCGCGCCGTCAGTTTGAGGATAAAGCGGTTGCCAGATCTCGCTTTCGCGTCCAAGATTGGTCAAGCGTGGGTCAACTGTAATAAAATAGTCTGCCTCTTTGGCAGCATCAACCGTCATGCGGCAAGAGTCGTCGTAGTTCGACATCTCAGTAGAGCCACCCCAGCGCACCATAACGCGCGGTTTGTCAGTCGTAGCTTGCCAGCTAAAAGCATATGCAGATTGCATAAGCGTGCCAAAATGCCTCGGTCCTTTGCATACCTGATAAGGCGTGGTCCTGTTAGGACTTCTAAACAGCGTGGGGAAAACACCGTAAGCACCCATGCACCAACAACGGCTCGTGCCCGACATCATCATGATGGTTTCTCCACCGTATTTGTCCATAAGCTCTTGGTATTTTTCGGCCATAGTAGAGATGGCTTCGTCCCAATCTACGCGCACCCAGCCCGGATCAGAGCTATCCTTAGGATTGCTTCTCTTTAGTGGGTAAAGGATACGGTCAGGATGATAGGCTGCCTGAATCGAGGATTGCGACTTTGCACAGCAGTTTCCGCCTGATGTGAAACAGCTCGTATCCCCTTCTACTTTGGTAGCTCTACCATTTTCGACTGTTACCCAAACGCCGCACTCCATTTTTCCGCAACCACGACAACAGGTACGAATACGCTTGACTTCTGTACTTGACTTGTCAGATGCGCTGGTTTGAGCTAAGGCAGTTGCGCCTCCGCTAGCTACCGCAGCTGCTAGCGTAGAAGCCGTGGCGACCTTGATAAAAGAACGCCTGCTAATGGGCTTTAAGCTCATAATTTCTCCTCTCCTTACGTCTTGATAAGAGTCCTCTTTGAACTCTCTGAGCCTAAGATAAGGCCTGCGAAATACATTCGCTGTTTCACTTTTTAGCAAACCTATTCGAAGGGTATTTACAGTATTTCTTTTTTGGTGTACGCTTATTCCAGATGGCGATAAGCCAGCACATAGGGGGGTTTAGAGAAAAATGAACATCGAGGTCTATCACGAGTTTTTGGAATTAGGGCAAAGACTCAATTATTCCAGTACAGCAAAAGCACTGCATATGTCGCAATCTGCGCTTAGCAAGCACATTCAAACACTTGAAGATTTTTATGGGACGGCGCTTTTTAAACGAGATAGAACCCATGTAGAGCTTACTGCTGAAGGAGTTTTTCTCTTAGAGACAGCCCAAGATATCTGGAGTGCCTATCTGAGCTCGATTGATACTATG
>CAYNWQ010000269.1:0-2111 GCA_964400955.1 uncultured Gordonibacter sp.
CGAGGCTTTGGCGCGAAGCGGAAGACATGCGCCTTTCACGTGCGGTCTACATCAACCATATCGACCGCGAAAATGCTGATTTCGATGCGGCGATGGCGGTGTTACATGCGCGCTTTGGCTCGCGTCTCGGTCCGGTTACTATCCCTATCGGGGTTGATAAAGATTTCAAAGGTATCATCGACATTATACGTATGAAAGCACGCTATTTTGACGAGGGTTCAGAGGCTGAACGTGTCGAGGAAATACCTGATGAGTGGGCAGATGCTGCGCAAAATGCACGCGATAAGTTGTGCGATTTGGTGGCTGAAGCTGACGACGAACTCATGATGAAATATCTCGACGGTGAAGAGCAGCTCACTCAAACTGAGCTCGAGTCTTTGCTTGACAAAGCTATCGCCCAAGAGCTTTTTATTCCGGTTTATGTGGGTTCAACCATCATTAAGCAGGGTATACAGGGTCTCATGGAAGACATTTGTACTTATTTCCCGCATCCGGCAAGTCATGGTCGTTTCCAGATGGCAGGCGGGGATTCTATACGTATCGATGAGTCAAAGCGTCCGGCAGCGTTTGTTTTCAAAACGATATCTGACCCCTTTGTTGGCCGCCTGAGTTTCTTAAAAGTGCTTGCGGGTGTGCTCACGCCGGGTATGGAGCTCATCAATGCGCGCACGGGCAAAAAAGAACGTCTCGGCCATCTCTATGTCATGATGGGTAAAGAGGCCACCGACGTGAAAAGCGCTAAAGCGGGAGATATCATCGTGGTGCCTAAACTTGCTGAAACAAAGTCGGGCGACACCTTGTCAGAGACCGGCGAGATTGCCGTTGACCCGCTGCCGCAGCCAACACCGCTCTATCCGGTAGCGGTTGAGGCCGTCAACAAAAAAGACGAGGACAAGCTGGGTACTTTCCTTGCGCGCGCTGCCGAAAACGAGCCGACTATCAAAATAGCGCGCAGCGAAGAAACCCATCAAACCGTGCTTACTGCTATGGGTGACACGCAGGTTGACATGCTACTTTCGCGCTGTAAAGAGCAAACAGGCGTAGAAGCGAAACTTGTGCCGGTGCGTATTCCTTATCGTGAGACCATACGAAAAACTGCCCAAGCACAAGGACGCCACAAAAAACAAACCGGTGGTGCTGGCCAGTTTGGTGATTGCTGGTTGCGCCTCGAGCCTAACCCCGGTGCAGGCTACGAATTCGTCGACGAGATTGTGGGTGGCAAAATCCCACGCGGATTTATCCCTGCGATTGACAAGGGCGTACAAGACGCTATGGCTGAGGGCGTTTTGGCAGGATATCCTATGGTTGATATAAAAGTCGCGGTGTACGATGGCTCTTATCACGCGGTTGACTCTAACGAAATGGCTTTCAAGACAGCAGCACGTATCGGTTTTCGTGCGGCGTGCGAGCAAGCAAATCCTGTATTGCTCGAGCCGATGGCTAACATGGACATCGTGGTTAGCGAAGAATACGCTGGTGCTGTGATGGGTGATATCTCGACGCGCCGTGGACGCATCGTGGGTACTGACTCAAACGATGCAGGTGAGACGGTTATCATCGTGCGCGTACCCTATGCTGAGGTGGTCACTTACACGAAAGATTTGCGCTCTATCACGCGTGGTAGCGGCATGTATTCCATCGAGATCGAAGGCTACGAGGAAGCTCCGCACGATGTGACGAAAAAGCTTGTAGAGGCTTATCAGGCTGCGCGAGCTGCAGGTAATTAAAGTAACGCACTAGTTGGGGGCGTAAGCGCTGGTCTTTTTGCGGCGCTTACCGGCGCGCGAACGCTGGTCTTTCTGCGATGTTGCTGTAGGCGTAAGCGCTAGACGCTTTGCGGCGCCTTCCACTAGCGCGAGCAGTAGAGTCTTTTAGTGAAGACAAAATTACAGTGACATCACGCACATATTGTGGGAAAATAGCTACCAAACAAACAAGAGGGGCTGCAAAGGCTAAAGCACAGATGGCCTTTGCAGCCCCAAGCGATATTGCAAGGTAGTGGTTTTCATGTCAGCACAGTTTAATATTCGTGCGGCGTGTCCTGCCATAGTTACAAAGCTACAGCACGACTTGTCTCTCCCGCGTTTCGTGGTGGCACCTATGGTGGCGCG
>CAYNWQ010000270.1:0-2107 GCA_964400955.1 uncultured Gordonibacter sp.
CGAAGAGGAAGCTGCTAAACTCGAAGCTCAACAGCGCGCCGAAGCCGAGCAGCGTGCAGAAGAAGAACGTGCACGTCGTGAGGCGGTTGAAAAAGAACGCGCACTGCGCGAAGAAGAGCGTGCACGCCGCGCTGCGGAAGGCGAGGCTGCAAAAAGTACACTTAACGCAGACAACCTTGCTCCTAAAAAGAAAGTCATACCTCCTACTCCTTCGGCGTATCAAAGTCTTGCTGAGCAAATTCAAGCTGAAAAAGAGCGCGTTGCCCGCGAAAAGGCTGAAGCTCGTGCTCGTGCACGTGCAGAAAAAGCAGCTGCCGATGTTGCTAAAAAGCAGGCCGTCGAAGAAGCTCTACGTGCGCGCAGCAACAAAAAGTCACCTAAACCACAACCAGCTCCAGAGCCTATTGTGCACAAAGGTCCAGCTCCTGTGCTGCCGTCGAAACGCAAAAATAATTTCGATGCGCTCCTTTCTCAAATCGAGTCAGAAAAACAACGTATAGAGCACCAAAAAGAAGTGAGTGGCTTAAACGAGAACACGCCAAGTGCAAATGACAAACGCAAACGCACAGAGCGCAGTGCACGCAGTGAAAAGAAGCAAAAGAAAAAGGGCCGCTCTCAGTCACAAATTGTCCCTGAGCTCGAAGTTCAGATGCCCGAGGTAGAAGTCGACAGATACGCTCAAATGGCGGTGCAGGCAGAAAAACTGCAGCGCGATAAAGTGCTTGCAGAAGCTCGCGCAGCAGTTGAGGCTGCTAACTCTCACGAAGGGGAGGGTCGTCGTAAAAAACGTAAGCAAAAGCGTGAGGCCGAAAATCGTGAACGTCTCGAAGCAGAAGCTATCGAGCGTGGTATCGACCCGACTTTGGTGCTTGACGACTCGGTTGTAGAGGTTGCCCAGGGTGCTACAGTTGCGAAATTTGCTGAGGCACTAGGTGTTGCTCCTAACGACGTTATCAAGCGTTTGTTTATGCTTGGTCAGGTGCTTACACTTACACAATCTATGACAGATGATTTGATGGAACTTATCGCTGATGACATGGGACGCCGCGTGCGTGTCGTCTCTCCCGAAGAAGAATATGCAGTGGTGTATCACGACAGCGAAGATGAGCTTGTGGCGCGTCCTCCGGTTGTTACGGTTATGGGTCATGTCGACCATGGCAAGACCTCCCTGCTTGACGCTATACGCCATACTGGTGTTGCTGAGGGCGAGGCTGGCGGCATTACGCAGCACATTGGTGCTTCGGTGGTACGCATTGACGATAGGCAGATTACCTTTATCGATACTCCGGGTCATGAGGCCTTTACGGCCATGCGCGCGCGTGGTGCTCAAGTAACTGACGTTATTGTGCTTGTAGTAGCAGCTGATGACGGCGTCATGCCGCAAACAATTGAAGCTATTAATCACGCAAAAGCAGCGAAGGTACCTATCGTTGTAGCAGTCAACAAGATAGATAAACCAGGCGCCAATCCGGATCGTGTGCGTCAAGAGCTCACCGAATATGAGGTTATCCCGGAAGAATGGGGCGGCAAAAATATGTTTGTCGATGTGTCGGCCAAGCAAAAGCTGCATATCGACGACTTGCTTGAGACTATTTTGCTCCAAGCTGATGTGCTTGAGCTTAAAGCTAATCCTGATGCGCTTGCATCTGGCTTTGTAATTGAAGCAAACCTTGATAAGGGTAGAGGCCCTGTTGCAACGGTTTTAGTACAGCGAGGTACTTTGCATCCAGGGGATGTGGTCGTTGCTGGTACGTCTTATGGACGTGTGCGTGCTTTGATTGATCCAAGAGGTGCGCATGTAAAAGAAGCGCGGCCAGCTGACCCAGTTGAGATATTGGGTTTGTCGAGTGTACCGGTCGCAGGTGATGAATTCCGCGTCTTCGAAGACGAGCGCGACGCACGTAAGCTCGCAGAAGAGCGCGCATTGCGTGCACGTCTCGCTGAGCAGGAGACCAAGTCTCACATGAGCCTTGATGACCTCTTTAGTCGTATCGAAGAAGGCAAACAAACTGACCTTAACCTTATTGTCAAAGCTGACGTGCAAGGCTCCATTGAGGCTTTACGTGATGCCTTTGAGAAAATGGATCAGTCAGAGGTGCGCATAAAT
>CAYNWQ010000271.1:0-2074 GCA_964400955.1 uncultured Gordonibacter sp.
TTCGCGATACTCTTCAACGAGGGACTCTGCGGCTGCTATGCTGTCGGTCGTGATAGCATCAGTGCGCAGTCTGTTAGCAAGACCTGGTTGCAGGTCGTCGACATTGATGTCGGTTGTGGTTTCGAGTTCTGAGAAACTTAAGCCTAATACTTCTCCGGGTAGCCCTCGATAAATCGCTACTTTGCCATCGCGCTCGGTCAGGAAAGCAACCGTGTTTGTCCAGCTTGAAAATGCGTAAGCTGCTCCAGCAATGAGTGCGACGAGCAATATGAGCACGACCACCAGCCAACGCTTTGTTTTGCGTGCAATCTTTTTTTGTCTGGCTGCTGCAAAACCGGTCACGTCAACGACGATGACAGTTACGTTGTCATGTCCTCCTGCGCCAATCGCTTGATTGACGAGCTGCGCTGCGCATCTTTGTGGTTCGCGAATGCTTGCCATGGTGGCTTCGATATCGCTATCGCGTACCATACCCGAAAGACCATCCGAACATATCAACAAGCGATCGCCCGAAGAGACGTTTATCTCATACAAGTCAGGCTCGGTATAGGGGTCATTTCCGAGCGCACGCGTGATAACAGAGCGCTGAGGATGCGTGCGAGCTTCTTCGGGAGTGAGCTGTCCTGCTTCTATCATGTCGGCCATAAGGCTATGGTCGCGAGTAAGTTGTTGGAGTTTTCCCTGATGGAGTAGGTATGCGCGCGAGTCGCCTACCTGCGCTATCACGAGGCGCTCTCCCTCAAGCATAGCAGCGGTACAGGTCGTACCCATGCCTTCGCGCCCTTTGCCTTCGTGCACGCCGCGCATGATGGCGCGATTTGCTGCGCATACGGCTTGTTTGAGGGCATTTGCATCAGCGTGTTCAGGTGCAAGTTTTGCTATCGTGCTGACCGCTATTTCGGATGCGACCTCGCCGGCGGCATGTCCGCCCATGCCGTCTGCCACCACAAACAAAGGAGGTGCCACAACGAGACTGTCTTCGTTGTGGTCGCGCACAAGTCCTACGTCTGTGCGGCTGCCAAAAGTGGCTGAGGAGGTAGGTCTATGCGAGTGAGCCATTAGGCAAACCTCACTCGCATAGATACATCTCCCACGTTGACCACGTCATTGTTTTTGAGAGCCGTGGGGTTGTAGATGCGCTGACCGTTTACGGCAGTGCCGTTTGTGGAGCCAAGGTCTTCCACGAAAAGGTTTTGACCCATGAGAGTAAAACGTGCGTGGCGCCCGGAGACATACCCTGCGCCTATGACGATGTCAGCACCCGGGCTGCGTCCTACGATGATAGGGCCGTGCACCGCGATGGAAACACCGCGTAACTCTTTTGGCCCACGTTCCACCGATATGCTCCAAGTGCGTTCTTTTTTTCTCTGTCCGCGTACTAGTCCGACTCCTGTTTTCATGAGTGCAAACAAAAACAGGTAGAGCAGCGCTACGAAAAGCAGGCGAGCAACAAGTAGTACGACGTCTATCACAGAGCTTCCTTTCGCTTTTGTTTATGCAAGCTCGAAAACGAGGTTCGTCATGCCGATGGTAATGCGTTCGCCCGGTCTGAGAGTGTGTGAGGTGATCTCGCGACCGTTTACGCGCGTGCCGTTGGTCGAACCGAGATCGGTGATGCGCCACACACCTTGCGGTTCGTACTTGAGCTCTGCGTGTGAGCGAGAAGCATTGATGTCAGGCAGTGCGATATCGCAAGTGCGCTCGCGGCCTATGATGAGGCGCGCGGAGGCGAGGTTATACGTGCGGCGGTTTGTGGTATCGACGAGCCGTGCGCGCACGATTGTTTGGTTGGGTGTTTGCGCCGGGCGCTGCGCTCCTGCAGTACCTGCCGCGAAAACGACCGTGTTAGGAGCTTGCGCTGCACCCGCTGCTGCCCCTGCACCTGCACCCGCTGCTGCCCCTGCGGCTGCGTTGGCTATGCCAGCTCCCACACCTGCTGCTGCGCCTGCAGCAGCGCCTCTAGCAGCGCCGGCTGCTTGCGCACTCACGGCAGCGCCGGCTGCTTGCGCTCCTGCGCCACCTTGTGCACCTTGGGCGCCAGAAAGCGGCGTGAGAGCTGGGCCGTTTTGACGGT
>CAYNWQ010000272.1:0-2064 GCA_964400955.1 uncultured Gordonibacter sp.
AAATAATTGATAATATATGTTATGTAAAGTTGGCGAGTAAATATCGAAGCTGCTTTGTAGGGTTAAGTTTAACCCTATTCACTTATTATAGAAGCTGAGTTTGTATGGTGGTCTCAATGAGATGAGCTAGCCGAAGTATGTTGTTCGCTAAATGCAGAGTTAGCTAGAGCATATCTATATAGGTTTAGTTCATGCGCTTGCGAGTCTGTATAGTGGTTTTTGTAAAACAGACTTTTTTGTTTGTCGGAACTACTGCAACCTTACATTCATCGGTAAAGCCTGCGTCTGGGTCGATTTCGTACTCTTTAAAGTATTCGGGAGTCTCAAAACCTATCTTGTCAAGAAGTGTTTCAAGTGTAGTACGACTTATGGCCGCTTGAATGACATTACCTATTTCGCGCGCACCTTGTATCGTGATTTTATCTTGCTCGCCTTCTGAAACGACGCTGTCAAGCACCAGCAAACCGCCCGGCTTAAGCACGCGGTTTATCTCGTATAAGACGCGTGTTGGGCTGTAGGCAACATTGATGCTGCTGTTGGCAAAGACCACATCAAAGCTCGCATCTGTCATGCCACATAACTTGAGGTCTTCGGGATATGCTTGCATTAAGCTGACTTTGCACTTCCCAAATTTCTCTTCAATGCGTGATTTTTCGACATATGCTTTCGCGTCTTTAATAAGGCACGCAGATGGATCTATGCCTACAACATATCCGTCATTGCCTGCATAGCTTGCAAGTTTTACGACACCTTTTCCTCGTCTGCAATTAAGATCGAGCACCTTCATACCCGTTAATTCAGCCCTAAATGTCATCAAACATTTGCGTGAAAAAGCAAATTCACAGGTGTGAGTTTCATAATAATTTTTGAGTTCATTATAGTCAATTGTGAATAATACATTTTTGTTCATGATTTTTCTCATTTCCCCTTATGACATGCCTATTATATCAAGGGTTTGCAAGCAATTCATGAAGACTTTTGGATAACTCAAATTTTAATACCTATTCATTCTATTTTGACGTTATACTAATAAACATAAACGAGGGACTTTTACAACTAATTACTCGTGCTAGATATGTCTTCTCCCTTTTACACATCTAGCATTTCTAGAGGTTCAAGCCGGTTCCTTCCCTCCCTTATCCACGGCGATGAACCCACTAAGCCGCAGAGAACCCAAGTATCTGCGGCTTAGTATTTTTGTGTAAGCTTTTTACCAAATCAAACTCATTCCGCTGGCAAAAATTGCGGCAGCATAAAAAGAACCTAAGGCTATATTTAGCCCGCAAACTTGAGCCATCGCACCAACACGAGCCTTTGCAACAAGAGGGTTTTGCAGTAGAGCTTTTTTCAAAGGTATACAACCAAGTAACATGAAAGGTATAACAAGTCCTCCTGTGCTATAAAACACCAAAACGAGTACTATTATCGCTATAACCCATAGATACATAAGTGCATGATAAAGAGCTCGGGCACGAGAGCGTCCTAAAAGTGCGGGCAGTGTTTTGCGCTTGGCCTCGCGATCTTTTTCAATATCGCAGGTATTATTAGTCATCATGATAAGTCCAATACCTATAATTTCAGGTAAAGAAATGAGGAGTACAAGCCAATCTAGTTCATTGGTAAGCGCCTGATAGCAGGCAAGCGTTATAAGACCACCCATCACAAAGCCGCTCACGAGCTCTCCTATAGGGAGATAAGAAATGGGAGTTTTACCAGCTGAATAGAGCACAACGACACAGGCTCCTATTATGCCGAGTGCAAGAGGAATCCAACCAGCGCATATAATGACATATACACCGAGCGCAAATGCGACAACTAAAAACCCGATAGCTAGAGCAAGGGCTGAACGTGGATTGACGTTGTTGTAAATGAGCACTGCGTCGGTTGGATCGACGTTATCTTCTGCCGAATCAGTGCCTTTCACATAGTCATAGTAGTCGTTAAACGTGTTGACAGCAGACTGCATGAGTACACAAATGGCGAGCAGCGTCAAAGTGAGTGAAATCGAAACCTCCCCTGTTTTTGCTTGTGCACATGCAAAAGCAAGAAGTACGGGAAAAACTG
>CAYNWQ010000273.1:0-2063 GCA_964400955.1 uncultured Gordonibacter sp.
CAGTACATCATCAAGCTCTAATATTTTATAAGATCGGGGAGGACACATGGCATTTTCTCATAAGCACCTAATCGATTTAACAGAATACTCTCGTGAAGACATTATGACCATCCTCGATACCGCACGTAGGTTTAGGGCGGTTAACGAACGCAGGATTAAACAAGTGCCTACGCTTAAAGGCTTTACTATTGTTAATATGTTTAATGAGCCTTCTACACGTACGCGTTCTTCTTTCGAAATGGCAGAAAAACGTCTTTCGGCAAATACGCTTAACTTTGGCGGTGCGTCCACGTCAACCGTAAAAGGCGAGAGCTTGACTGACACGGTAAAAACTTTGTGTTCTTACAAGGTTGATATGATAGTGGTGCGCGATAAAAGCGCGGGTGCTCCTCGCAAAGTGGCTGACGCATCAGGCGTGTCGGTCATAGATGCAGGAGACGGAAAACACCAGCATCCTACACAAGCTCTCCTTGATTTGTATGCCATACGCGAAAGCAAAGGTCATTTTGATGGTCTTAAGGTAGGAATCGTTGGCGACATTGGGCATTCTCGCGTGTGCGGTAGCCTCATGCCTGCGCTCAAAACGGTTGGCTGTGAGGTTTACGCTATTGCGCCTCCTACGCTTTTACCAGCGCGGCCTGATGTGCTTGGAGTAGATAAAGTCTCGAGCAATTTTGATGAGGTCTTGCCTGAGCTTGATGTGGTATATATGCTGCGCATACAACGCGAGCGACTAGAAGGAGCGCCTTACCCAAGTTTACGTGAATACAATCTGCTTTATGGCCTTACGCAATCGCGCGATAAACTTATGAAACCAGACGCAATTATTTGTCATCCAGGACCTATAAATCGCGGTGTAGAGCTCGATAGCTATATGGCAGATAATCCAACGCGATCGGTCATACTTGACCAAGTTTATGCCGGTATCTTAGTGCGCATGGCGGTGTTATATTTGCTTTTAGGAGGAAACAACGATGGCATTGTTGCTTAAAGATGCGCGTGTTATAGACCCACAAGTGGGCCTTGATGAGGTTTGCGAAATACTTGTAAGGGATGGCAAAATTGTCGAAGTGGGTCATAACTTATCCATGGAAAAAGGTGTCACGCGTGATTTGACGGGAAAAATACTCGTACCCGGTTTGGTGGACATGCATGTGCATCTGCGCGAACCAGGTCAAGAACCTAAAGGTGACATTGCAAGCGAAACACGCGCAGCGGCGCACGGTGGCATAACAGCGGTGTGTTCGATGCCAAACACTACTCCCGTTATTGACAATGCGCTTGGTGTGGAATACATACGTGCCCGCGCTCATGCTGTCGGGAAATGTCGTGTGCATATAGCAGGTTCATGCACAAAAGGACTTAGCGGTGAAACACTTTCAGAGATGGGAGACATGGCTGCACACGGTGTAGTTGCTTTCACTGATGACGGGCGTGGTGTGCAAGGTGCTGGCATGATGCGCAAAGTGATGGATTATGCATCACAGTTCGGGCGCGTCGTCATGAGTCATTGCCAAGACGAAGACTTAGTCGGCGAGGGTCAAGTAAATGAAGGCGTTGTCTCGACGAGGCTTGGGCTTTTAGGTTGGCCTGCTGAGGGAGAAGAGCTTCAAATTGCACGCGATATTGCACTTTGTCGACTTACGGGTTGTGCTTTGCATATACAGCATATCACGACAGCACGCGGCCTAGACCTCGTACGTAGTGCGAAAGCAGAAGGCTTGCCGGTAACGTGCGAAGTTACGCCACATCATCTTTTCTTATCAGAAGACGATATCGACGCGAGCTATAACACCAACCTCAAAGTCAATCCTCCTTTACGTACTCAAGCGGATTGTCAAGCTCTCATCGAAGGTGTCGTTGATGGTACAGTTGATGCCATCGTGACAGACCACGCGCCCCATGTTGACTACGAAAAAGACCGTACCTTTGAGATGGCTCCTTTTGGTATGATAGGCCTTGAAACTTCGCTTTCGTTAGTGATTACTCACCTAGTTTTGCCGGGTATCATCACCTGGGAGCGCATGATTGAGCTTATGGCTATGGCTCCGCGTCGTATTTTG
>CAYNWQ010000274.1:0-2036 GCA_964400955.1 uncultured Gordonibacter sp.
GGGTTTGCAGGTTTGGGAGTTTGGGAGTTTGGAATTTGGGGTTTGCAGGTTTGGGGTTTGGGAGTTTGGGTTTGCAGGTTTGGGGGTTTGGGGGCATGCTGCTATCAGTATCACATCAGCACGATGGCGTTTGAGAAGGGTTGGGGTTTGGGTTTGGATTTGGGTTTGGGGTTGGAGGTTGGAGATTGGGGTTTATTCGAATTCTTCTAGCTGTTGCTGGAGTTTTTTCTTTTCCTTAGTGAGTTTTCGGACATGCTCGTTGAGAGTGTTTATCGTACGTGTCGCAGAAATCACCTGTGTTATTCCCCAGAGTGCAGCAGTACCTGCAAGCGTGGCGATGAGCATAAACACTGGCGAGGGTTTACGTCCAAAGAAAAGGGCGACCAAAACACCTATGCCTGTCATGATACAACCATTTCTACGTTCGTCATAGGCCACATCACGTTGAGCGACGAGTTGAGTTTTTGCTGCAGCGATACCTGCGAGGCGTGCTTCGATTTCTCTTACCGCATAGGCGTCTGAGTAATATGTGCCCGAGTCCTCGTAGTAGTCTGTGCTGTCGCCTACTCCCGCAGATGTGCGCGATTTCACACTCGATCCAGAGCGCGCCCCCACGCCCGCGCCTGCGCCTGACCTACCAGCCGACCCAGCACCCCTATCTGAGCCTACCCCTGCACTCGCGCGCGCGCCTTTACCTTTCGTAAGATAATCATAGGATTCTTGTAGGTTTTTGAACTGCTCGGTAGCTCTATTCTGCAGCTTTTTGTTGCCACTAAATTTGTCGGGGTGCAATATTTGAACTGTCTCTTTATAGGCAACCTTAATGTCTTCAATGGTCGCATCCTCATCAAGCCCTAAAAGACGCAATGCTTCTTTTCGGTTCAATGTCTCTCCTCTACTCTTTCGCCAAGCGCGTTTTGTGTTACGTATGCTAACACAGCTGCTAAAGCAAGAAGCTAGTATTGCTCGAAATCCTCTGGGGCAATATCTTCCAAAAAGTTTCTAAAGTTTTCTAGCTCTGTTTCCATGTTGGCCTCACCCTTAAACACAAAAGGAAATGAACCTTTGTTGAGCGCTTCTTGCTCTATAAACATAGGGGCAGCCTGCCGCACAGCTAGAGCAACCGCATCAGAGGGGCGAGCATCGAGCTCAATGAGTCTGCCCTGAGCGCGCAAAAAAAGTTTTGCAAAATAGTTGGGGCCTTTTACATCATTGACAACCACGTGATCTACCCGAGCATCAAGATTAGTAAGTGCATCCAAAAAAAGGTCTTGGGTCATTGGACGGCCGCCACGTTTACCTTCGATTGCCATACTGAGATAAGCCGCTTCTATGGCACCTATCCAGATAGGTATGATGCGACTTTTGCCGTCGCGTATCTCCTCTTCAGGGCGTAGTACCAGTACCGAAGGGGCTTGTGCCTTTGAAATAATGAGTGTTTGCACATATATTGGTATCATATTGCTCTCTCTTAAAGAAGCGTCCTACGAAATTTGCCAAGTGAATCATAACTTACTTAGCAGTTTTTATCCTTTGATTTTTGCTTTATCCATCAAGTTGTTCTTACAAAATGCAAAGGAATTGTGAAGTTTCTCACCCTTTTAGCGTATTATCGTAAAAAATTTGTTGACCAAAGAGACCATCCTGTTATAAAGTATTCAGGCACTTTTTGTGGGCCCGTAGCTCAGTTGGTTAGAGCGCACGCCTGATAAGCGTGAGGTCGCTGGTTCAAGTCCATTCGGGCCCACCATTTACTCGCGATAAACGCTCCACCGTGAGCCGAGTTTGCCGGTGGAGCGTTTATTATAATTTTGCGGACGGCAAAATCGTTACCGAAAGCAAAGTCGCGAAAGACGAAAGACGCAAAACGCTAAAATAGCGCTACGCCGACGCTAGGACATCGCGAAAATGTTTCACGTGAAACATTTTACAAAAAAGTGCACGCGTGCGTTTGACAAAAGCCAAGACGCATTTTGACAACATGGGGCATTAGCTCAGCTGGGAGAGCGCGGGCTTTGCAAGCCTGAGGTCAGGGG
>CAYNWQ010000275.1:0-2033 GCA_964400955.1 uncultured Gordonibacter sp.
GGTGTTGCTCGCGACTTTCCCCTGGATTGAGCCTTGTCCTGGTTCTATGGGCAAGCCGTCGCCTTTGCTCAATATCAAGCTTTTAGACGATGAGGGTAACGAAGTACCAGATGGCGAAGAAGGCGCCATATGTGTTTGCGGTCTTAAAGAGTCATATCCTCCGGGGCTTTTCGTGGGTTATTATCACGACGAAGAGCGCACGCGTGAAGCAGTAGGGGGCGAGTATTATAACTTGCACGACATGGCATGGCGCGACTCTCATGGCTATTGTTTTTTTGTGGGACGCAACGATGACGTTATCAAGTGCTCGGGGTATCGCATAGGGCCTTTTGAGGTAGAAAGCGCTCTCATTGAGCACCCGGCAGTTGTGGAGTGCGCTGTTACAGCTGCTCCTGATCCCATACGCGGCAAAGTTGTAAAAGCTACCATCGTGCTTGCGAAAGGCTATGAGCCATCTGATGAGCTCATTCGTGAGTTGCAAAACCACGTGAAGAAAACGACGGCGCCTTACAAATACCCGCGCATCGTAGAGTTTGTGGACGAGTTGCCTAAAACCATCGGCGGTAAAATCAAACGCAAGCTTATACGCACCCAGGATGGGATTAAAGACTAGACTTTTGTTCCTAGTGTTCTGTTTCGTGGACAGTTGATTTGTGCTAAAGCGAACTAAAAACATGTCATATCTCTCGCTTAACGGTTAAAAATGAGAGACAAACGGTATATAAAGAACCTGCAGCATATCCTGCCTGCGGGTTCTTTGCTTTTTGCGCGAAAAGACAGTCAATAGTTGCGCGCATGAGCATACGCTAGCGTATAATTTAATCCATCTGAAAGCTAATGGAAAAGTATCTTGACGAAAGGGGATACACATGGCAATTAAAGTTGGCATCAATGGATTTGGCCGCATTGGACGTTTGGCCTTCCGCGCAATGGTAAAAGATCCTGAAATTGAGGTTGTTGCGGTAAACGACCTTGGGGATATACCAACTATGGCGCATTTGCTCAAATATGATTCGGTTCATGGACGCGCGTTTGATAAGGTTGAAGTTACCGAAGATGGTTTTGTTGCAGATGGCTATGCCGTAAAGGTGCTTTCTGAGCGCGAGCCAGCAAATTTGCCTTGGGGCGAGTTGGGCGTTGATGTGGTTGTTGAGTCAACCGGCTTTTTCACTGATGCTACGAAAGCAAGTGCTCACATCGCAGCCGGTGCAAAGAAGGTAGTCATCTCTGCTCCTGCTAAAAATGAAGATATCACCATTGTTATGGGCGTTAACGACGGCGACTATGACAAAGAAAAGCATCACATTATTTCAAATGCTTCTTGCACGACTAACTGTCTTGCTCCTTTTGCAAAGGTCTTGCTTGACAACTTTGGTATCAAGCGTGGCTATATGAACACCATTCACTCTTACACTAACGACCAAAAGATTTTGGACTTACCTCACAAAGACTTGCGTCGTGCTCGCGCTGCAGCTTTGTCTATGATTCCGACGACCACCGGTGCTGCGCGTGCGGTATCACTTGTATTGCCCGAACTTAAAGGTAAACTTGACGGTTTTGCAACTCGTGTTCCAACGCCTGATGGTTCCATGGTTGACTTGACTGTCGAGCTCGACAAAGCGGTCACAAAAGAGGAAATCAACGCCGCTATGAAAGCTGCAGCGGAAGGACCCATGAAAGGCATTTTAGCTTATACCGAAGACCCGATTGTGTCGGTGGATATCGTAGGTGACGACCATTCTTCTATCTTTGATAGCAAGCTCACTATGGTTATGGGTGGCGAGAGTAATCTCGTTAAGTGCGTCAGCTGGTATGACAACGAATGGGGTTATTCAAACCGCGTTAAAGACTTGGTAAAGATATTACTCTAAGTTTTTATTTTTTACTGCGGCAAAGGAAGTGCGCGTATTGAAAGCGTCTGGTAAAACAGATGCGATTTGTACACACACCTTTGTCGCAGTTTTTTAGATAAGTGCAAAAAAATGACCACATTTTGGTAAAAATAAGACAAATAGGAGCGACTATGTCTGAGA
>CAYNWQ010000276.1:0-2025 GCA_964400955.1 uncultured Gordonibacter sp.
TTTGACAGCGTCTATATTGGTGGCGGTACGCCAACCATCATGATTGATGAGCTGTGCGAAACTATCGACATGGCGCGAGAGCTCTTTAGCATCAAGGAAGTTTCGAGTGAGACTAACCCCAATCATTTGACGCCTGCGTATTTGGATAAACTGCAAGGTCGCGTGCAGCGTTTGAGCGTGGGTGTGCAGAGTTTTGACGATGGACTGCTCAAGCAGATGGATCGCTACGATAAATATGGTTCCGGTGCAGAGATACTAGAGCGCGTGCAAGAGGCGAGCCCTTATTTTACCTCGATAAACGTCGACATGATTTTCAATTTCCCTGCGCAGACCGAAGATATCTTGATAAACGACATCGAGCGCATAGTTGAGACAAACGCCGGGCAAACTACTTTTTATCCGCTGATGGCATCACCTTCTGTTGCGCGTAGCCTTGCACGTACGGTTGGCAAGGTTGACTACAAACGCGAGCAGCGCTTTTACCAGATAATTGATGAGCTTTTAGCGGGTGGCGAAAATCCGCTTTTTGTGCACGGCAGTGCTTGGACTTTCAATAGGAAAAGCAAAGACTCAGTGCTTGACGAGGCCAATGTGGGTTCGCTTACGCGAGCAGCGGAAAATGCCAACTCGGCTATGATTGATGAGTACGTGGTTGACTACGAGGAATACCCTGCTATCGGTTCGGGTGGCATTACATATCTCGGCGAAAACCTTTACGTGAATACTTTTTCTATCAGCGACTACAACCAAGCAATCGAGTCTGGGCGCATGTCGCTTATGGGTAAAACGACGTTTTCTTTGCGTGACCGTATGCGTTACCGCTTTATGATGCAGCTTTTTGGCTTGCGTCTTGACAAGCGTCAGTTCAAGGAAGACTTTGGTGTGAGCATCGAGGCCGGTCTGCCGGTAGAGATGGCTTTCATGAGTGCATCTGGTGCTTTCGCGACCAACAATGCAGAAGAACTTACCCTCACTTCCCGCGGGCGCTACCTCATGGTGGTCATGATGCGTCAGTTTTTCATTGGGGTAAACAATCTGCGCGACCAAGCGCGCGAAGCACTTACGGGCGAAGAGCGCGAACTTATCTTTGGTGAGTAGCTCCGCCGGGCGGTGGGCGCACCGAGTAGCTCCGCCGGGCGGTGGGCGCGTCGAGTAGCTCCGCCGGGCGGTGGGCGCGTCGAGTAGCTCCGCCGAGGTTGCACTTTGGCTACAAAGTAAAATTAGTGCGGTTTTAAGTCTTTTCAAATTGTTCTCAATGGCGTATGCTACGAAAACACTGGGAGGAAATAATATTTAGAGAGGCTTAAACCTGATGGCTACGGTTTGTACCGTCATAGCTCTAGCAGCGTGTGTCGCGTTTATAGGGGTCGTTGTTGCAGCGGCCATTATTGACCTGCGCACTTTGCACATACCGAATGGTTTGTTGATTTTTGCTGTCGTTATTTGGATTGCTGAACATATATCACTTTTCATTTTGAGCGGCGCGTATGCATCACTGACAGATATGTTTGGGTATATGGGTCTGTCAGGCGAGGGTTTGAGAGCAGCTTTCTTTTCTGTTGCAAATTTCTCTTCTGGTTTCGGATCGCATGCTCCTACTCTTGGCAGTTCGCTTATAGGGGCTGTGCTGTTAGGCGGCGGCGCGTACGTGGTGTCGCGCGCATATGAGGCAGTCTCACACAAGCCTTCGATGGGTGCGGGTGACATAAAGCTTTTGCTTGTAGCAGGCTTGTATTTGGGCTGGTGGCGAGGGCTTTTTTGTGTGATTATAGCTTGCATTGCTTTTTTGGTCACGATGGCTTTGCTGCCTCGTATGGGTTGGCAACCCGAGGAAGCTTGGATTCCTCTTGAGGATTGCTACAAGCGCACTTTAGAGGAGAGCGAACCTCTTTGCACGCGAAATTGCGAGCATTTTGAAAAGTGTTTCCACGCGGAAGGCTGCGTGCCTGAAGGTGTCGCACTTGCGACTGCGTCAGCGGGCGCGAGCCTTACGGGAGGAGAGAATCTCTCTGGTGGCGCGAGCCT
>CAYNWQ010000277.1:0-1992 GCA_964400955.1 uncultured Gordonibacter sp.
GAGGCACTTGTGCGTGAAGCACGAGCCGATGAAGACATCGTTGCGATAACGGCTGCCATGAAAGGCGGCACGGGGCTCTCTGAGTTTGCTGAGGTATTTCCCGACCGCTTTATCGATACCGGCATTGCCGAAGAGCATGCGGTAGGGCTCGCTGCGGGCCTTGCGACAGGTGGAAAAAAACCGGTGGTCGCGATTTATTCGACATTTTTACAACGTGCAGTCGATCAGATGATTATCAATTGTGCTCTGCCCAAACTCGATGTGGTCTTTGCAATTGATCGTGCGGGTGTCGTAGGCGAAGACGGCCCGACGCACCACGGGCTTTTCGATTTGTCTTATACACGCATGATCCCGCATATGCGCGTGCTTGCTCCGTCAGATGAAGCGGAGCTCGCAAGTGCTTTGCATACTGCACTTGTACTCGGCGGTCCTTTTGCGGTGCGCTATCCGCGTGGAGCGGCGCAAGGAGTGAGCGTGCCCGATGAGCCGGAGACGTTTGTAGAGGGTCGCGCGCGTGTAGTGCGCGAGGGGAACGACGTCGCGATACTTGCGTTTGGACACATGGTGAGCGCGGCTGCTGAGGCGGCAGAGTTGCTTGCGGCAGACGGGATAAGCGTACGTATCGTAGACATGCGCTGGGTAAAGCCGCTCGATACACAAGAAATTGCGCGCGCCGCGAAAACGCGTCTTGTTGTGACCGTAGAAGAAGGCGTGATAGCGGGAGGCGCCGGCGAGGGCGTGCTCGAAGAGCTTTCGCGCGCAGGTGTGGCTGTGCCGACTCTTACACTCGGTGTGCCTGATACCTTTGTCACCCAAGCAAAACCAGCTCAGCTATTAAGCGACCTCGGCCTTGACGCGCCCGGTATCGCCGCAGCTATTAAATCTCTAATTGCATAATAAAATCGTCCATGATAAAGCCGCCTCCGATGTCGGTTTCGACGGACTCAATCGTTTTAAATCCTTTGCCGGTGTATGCGCGTATGCCCAGTTCATTGTGCTTGTTTACTGTGAGATATGCCGCGTGAAATCCGCGCGCACGGCAAAGCTTCTCGTAAAAGCGTATGGTCGCGCTCGCAAAGCCGTGCCCGCGCTCGCTCGCATAGAGATAAATCTTCGAGATAAAAAAGCGATTTGTCTCTGGTTCGTTGTGTCCACCAGTGTAGCCTACTCTACGCGTCACACCGTCATCCGATGTAACTTCGATAAACCAGTACTCATAAGCTGCATTTTCCATGTCGCGCTTGATAGCGCCTAAGCTTTGAAACTGTTCAATCATGTATTCGGTTTGCGCTTCGCCGATGAGTGCCGGCCAATATTCGCGCCATATGGTGCCTGCTGTCTGCGCGAGGTCCTCTATTTCCGTCTCAGTTTTTACTGGTTTAAATTCAACTTTCATGCAAAGCTCCTTTCTTGGCTTTCGTTTCTTAGAACGCAGCGCTGCTGTTCGCTCGTAGTGCCTCCGTGTGCATTATGCGCGTGGCACCTCGAAGCTCTTGTCCAAACGAAAAGCCCCATGTTTCCTTTTTGTAACGCATAAGCTTCTCGTTTGTTAAAACGCGTTTGTGAGTGCGTTAACACTTTCGCATTTGCCACATTGTCCTAAATAACAGTGTCATTATAGCTTTTGTCACACGGGCCGAACGTTACGTAAACAATAAGGAGGTAATGACCATGTTTGACACAGGCACGACGGGCTTTATGATTATATGCGCAATGCTCGTCTTACTCATGACGCCAGGTTTGGCGTTTTTCTACGGAGGTTTGAGCCGTAGGAAAAATGTCGTAAATACTATGATTATGGTGTTTGCGGTTATCGGTATCGTAGGTATTACTTGGACGATTTGCGGATGGTCGTTTGCATATGGCGGCGACGGTTCAATTCCTTTCTTTGGAGGGTTTGACCAAATAGGTCTTTTCGGAACCGTACAAACCATGCTCGCAGATGCTGAGTCGGTACCGGCGGACGCGGTGTATCCTTCTATCATAAACATC
>CAYNWQ010000278.1:0-1984 GCA_964400955.1 uncultured Gordonibacter sp.
GCAGCGCAGCGAGTAGTGCGACAAATGATGTGCGCACGCTCGCTCCAGAGCTGCAAGAGGAAGACCTTGCCCTTGAGCGCAGTTTGCGTCCAAAGCGTTTGGGTGAGTATTTAGGTCAGACCAAGATAAAAGAGTCGCTTGCCATCCTGATAGAGGCTGCGCAAGCGCGTGGCGACGTGCCCGACCATATTTTGTTTTCCGGACCTCCGGGTTTAGGCAAAACCACGCTCGCAAGTGTGGTGGCAAACGAGCTTGGTACAAATATCCGTACGACTTCAGGGCCGGCTATTGAGCGCACGGGCGATTTAGCTGCTATTCTTACCAATCTCGAAGAGGGAGACGTGCTCTTTATCGATGAGATTCACCGCATGAATCGCATGGTTGAAGAAGTACTTTATCCAGCACTTGAAGATTTTGCTCTCGACATTGTGGTGGGCAAAGGACCTGCGGCGCGCTCTATTCGCCTTGACCTTCCGCGTTTTACGCTTATAGGAGCCACTACGCGTACCGGGCTTTTGACAGGTCCTTTGCGTGACAGGTTTGGTATCGTGTATCGTTTGCAGTATTACACGCCACCAGAGCTTGCTTCTATCGTGAGGCGTTCGGCTGCTATTTTGGATGTGAGCATAGATGAAGAGGGAGCACTTGAGATTGCGCGGCGTTCGCGCGGCACTCCGCGCTTGGCAAACCGTATGCTCAAACGCGTACGCGATTGGGCGCAAGTGCGTGGTGATGGCGTTATAACCGAGGACGTGGCAGCGCAGGCACTGAGCTTTTTTGAGGTAGATTCACTCGGGCTTGATGCGATGGACAACCGAGTACTCGAGCTTTTATGCGTGCAATTTGCAGGAAGGCCTGTGGGGCTTACGACTTTAGCGTCAGCTCTTTCCGAAGATACAGGCACGCTTGAGGATGTGTATGAACCCTACCTTATGCAGCAAGGCCTTATCGTGCGCACGCCAAAGGGGCGCCAAGCGACTGCAAACGCTTATCACCATTTGGGCATGAAAGCGCCCGGAGAAGATTGATATTAGATTTATATTTGCAAAAGCCAGCTTGGTATTTGCAATTAAAAGGAGCACGACCACTGCGCGAGAAGTGGTCGGAACGAAGAAGGAAAAGCAGTGTTTGAGAGAGATTATTTGATGCGCATATTTCTACAGTTCGCTGAGGCCATTAGGCGCAGTTGGACGCGTGCTGGTAAAGACCGTAATCCGCGCGCTGCGGCAGATATGCTTGAGACAGCTATTGGAGACGCCGCAGAGATAGATGGCTCGACTTTGCTTTCACTCGCACCCGAGTCTATGGCGGGCGTTTTGCAAGTGTCAGGTGTTGACCCTCGCGTGATTGAGTATATCGCCCGTAGTCTACTTTTGACCTCGGGGTATTTACGCGATGCAGGCGAAGACGAACTAGCTCAATTACGCGAAGCTCAAGCTCGCTCTATTGCCGCTGCTTATGGCATAGATTTGCCCGCGACATACGCCGAGCTCGTCAAATTGCTTGGTGAAGCTGATAGTGAGTTTTCTTTCAAAGACGAAGCAGAAAACGGCATCCTTGGTCTTGATATTGATGAAGTATTTGAGGACTAGCTTTTAGCCCAAATGCTCACTTTTTTGCGTATTGTTGCAAACCGTTTGCTGTTGTCAATCAGTTGCAATTTGTCTTAAGTAGCTTGCGTTTGCAACTGAGTGCCTATGTGCTTTTGGTTTCATTGCGGTATCGGGGGTTTAGTGCGAGGTAGTTTCCTTTATACTGCTAGATGTATTTTTTGAGTGCCCCGGATGGGTTGGGCGGCGTCAAGTTTCGAACCTGGTCAGGTCCGGGAGGAAGCAGCCATAAGGGACCGCTGACGAGCGCCCCTCCCATCCGAGGCACTTTTGCGTTATTGTGCGTGTTATCGCGAAACTTGCAGTGCGTGCGCTTACGTGAGTATTGCAGCGGAAGGGTTCGATTTGGACATTGTTAATTTTTTCGTAAATTT
>CAYNWQ010000279.1:0-1980 GCA_964400955.1 uncultured Gordonibacter sp.
TTGTGTTTGGCGACTTTGATCTTGACGGCATCTCTGCCACAACGGTACTTACTAGAGGTTTGCGGACTTTAGGTGCGCACGCTACTCCTTTTATACCTAAGCGTTTTGAAGAAGGCTACGGGCTGAGTGAGGCTGCGTTTGAGCGCATGCGTCCGCTTAACCCTGACCTTATCGTTACGGTTGACTGTGGTATTTCATGTAGGCGTGAAGTCGAGCTTATCCGTGCCGCTGGCGTCGACGTGGTTATCACTGACCACCATGAGCCGGGAGACTTGGTGCCAAGGGGTGTGCCGGTGGCTGATCCCAAGTTAAAAAAAGATTGCCCAAGTGATGTGCTTGCTGGTGTAGGGGTCGCGCTTAAGATGGTTCAAGTGCTTGGCGGCCGTTTTGGACATCCTCACTTGTGGCGTACGCTGGTTGACTTTGCAACGCTTGGTACGGTTGCTGATCTTATGCCTATGCGTGGCGAAAACCGCGCGCTGGTGGCTGATGGTATTTTGCGTATGAATACTTCTCCGCGTCCTTGTGTCGAGGCACTGATGGATACAAGTGGTGCCCGCGAAAAACCCTTGTCAGCGTCAAATTTGAGTTTTTCTCTCATCCCTCGTCTCAATGAGGCGGGACGTATGGGCAATGCCGAGCTTGCACTTGATTTGCTCATGTGCGACAAATACCACGCAGCACACGAGCTCGCCGAGCAACTCGAAGAGGTAAACAATCAAAGGCGTACTATAGAAGCAGAGCTTGCCGAGATTGCAAAAGTGCAGGCGAGCGAGAGCTATCACGGACAGCGAGCGCTCGTGGTTGCGGGCGAGGGCTGGCATGAGGGTGTGAAAGGTATTGTCGCCTCGAGGTTGGTTAGCACGTATGGCGTGCCGACTTTGCTTTTCACGATAGACGGCGAAGAGGCTCGCGGGTCAGGGCGTAGCGTTGGTCAGGTAAATCTCTATAAAGCGGTCGAGCAGACAAGTGATTTGCTCACGCGTTTTGGTGGACACGGCGCAGCGGTAGGCGTGACTTTGCCGACGAAAAACCTGCCCGAGTTTGAAAAGCGCTTGTGTGAGTATCTCGACACTTTGCCGGAAGATGATTTTCATCCTCTCATCGAGATTGACACTTGTGTCGAGCTTGACGATTTGACGCTCGAAGGTGTAGAAGAGCTCGAAAAACTTGCGCCTTTTGGTCAGGAAAATCCCATGCCTTGCTTTTTGGCACGCGGTGTGACTTTAGGTAGTGCTCGCGCGGTGGGCGCTGAGAAAAATCATTTCTCCTGCAGTATCTCAAATGGCCGAAATACGTTATCGGCTATCATGTTTCACTGTAGTGATATTCCTTCACTCATGCAAATCGATAGTGTGGTCAACGTATCGTTTCAAGTGCAAATCGACGAATGGAGGGGGCGTCGCAGTGTAAAAGCGCTGCTCAAGACTTTGACGCCCGCGCGTACTTGTGCGGCTCTCGAGGCCTGCCTCAACCCCGAAAACGTGAATTTTGTGGCGGATCTCTACGCTATGAGCGATGATGATTTGTGTGCCGATGCGCCACAAGACCCTCATGACATAGAGGCTTGGGAGGCTCGTCGTAAGCAGTGTCGTGAGTCTTGGGAGAGTGCAGCTCGCGAGCATCCAGCTGAGCTCAAAGAGGCTATTGTTCGCGCGCTGATAGGGGATGCGAGTTTGCACGCCTCACAAAGAGAAGTACTCGATCTGCTTGACCAAGACCGCTCGGTTTTGGCAGTTATGGCTACCGGACGCGGGAAATCTCTGACTTTCCAGGTGCAAGCGGCAGTGCGTGCACTTGCGCGTCGTCAAGCGAGCTTGTTTGTGTATCCTCTTCGCGCTTTAATTGCTGATCAGGCTTTTCATATCAGTGAGGCGCTCGCTTCTTTTGGTATAGTCACCGAAATTCTTACTGGTGAAAGCACACCTGAGGAACGCGAGCGTATCTTTATGGGGCTTTGCGATGGTGGTGTTGACATCG
>CAYNWQ010000280.1:0-1972 GCA_964400955.1 uncultured Gordonibacter sp.
TCATGGGGTTGCCCCCATACGGACCTGAACCGTACGCGTCTGCCAATTCCGCCACACCCGCATATCGCATGCCTTATTGGAAAAGCAAAAATGTATGATACTCGAACTTCTACGCGAAAGCAAGAAATAATTTCGCTATACTAGACGACATGCATATTGGGTGATTCGTGCGTGCGTGTGGGTGCGCCTGTGCGCGGTCGCGTGTGGGTGCGCCGGCTTATTGCGTGCTTGCAAGCATATGCGAAAGGAAATGCTATGCGATTGATCTCGTGGAATGTAAATGGCTTGCGGGCCGTTTTAAAAAAAGGATTCGAAGACATATTTGCGCAGTTTGATGCTGATGTATTTGCGCTGCAAGAAACAAAGCTGCAGGCGGGGCAAGTAGAGCTTGATTTGCCAGGCTACTATATGTATTGGAGCTATGCAGAAAAGAAAGGCTACTCGGGTACGGCAGTGTTTTCACGCACGCAACCTCTGCGCGTGTTGCACGGGCTCGGTGTGCCTTATCTTGATACGGAGGGTCGTATTACTGCGCTCGAGTTTGAGAAGTTTTGGTTTGTCGATGTCTACACGCCTAACGCTCAAAATGAACTTGCGCGCATAGACCATCGTATGGAATGGGACGATGCCTTCCGTGATTTTTGCAAGGGACTTGAGGCAGGCGTGTTGCCGGCTGGTGTGCTTTGCGAGCATGCTGAGCAAAGCGCACTGTCAGAGGGTGCGTCTTGCGAGTGTATGGTGCGAGGAGAGTTGCTAGATACCACGTCCTGCGAGGACTCAGCGCAAGGGGGGTCGCCTTGGGTAGAGACCATCACGCAGGCGGGGGAAACTACAAACCCAAAGCCAGTGGTAATGTGCGGGGACTTTAATGTGGCCCACAACGAGATTGACTTGAAAAACCCCGGTCCTAATAGAGGAAATGCAGGTTTTTCCGACGAAGAGCGTGGAAAATTTAACCAGCTTTTAGATGCTGGTTTTACTGATACGTTTCGCACGCTGTACCCAGATCTAGCAGGTGCGTATTCGTGGTGGAGCTATCGCGGGCACGCGCGTGAGACAAACGCAGGGTGGCGCATCGATTACTTTTTAGTGAGTGATGATTTCTTTACAAGTGTGAAATGTGCAAGCATATACAATGAGGTATATGGTAGTGATCATTGCCCGGTAGGTATAGAGCTTGATTTATAGTCGAGCATAGAGTATACGTATGCGTACAAGATGATTTTGGCCAGAGATAAGGAAGATAAAGGCTATATGGATACAGCAAAAATAGAGGAAGGCGTACGCCTCATTTTAGAGGGTATAGGCGAAGACCCCAATCGCGAGGGTCTGCTTAAAACTCCTGCACGTGTCGCTAAAATGTATGAAGAGATATTTGCGGGCATGACAGAAGACCCTGCGCAACATTTTGAGGTTACGTTTGATGAGCATCACGAAGAAATGGTGCTTGTGAAAGATATCCCTTTTTACTCAATGTGCGAGCATCACTTGGCGCCCTTTTTTGGACTGGCGCACGTGGCCTACATCCCTGCGGCTGATGGTCGCATTTGTGGCATTTCGAAACTTGCGCGTCTCGTGGATGTGTACGCGAAGCGTCCCCAGGTGCAAGAGCGCTTGACCTCGCAAGTGGCCGACACGCTTATACGTGAGCTCAATCCGCAGGGCGTGATTGTGGTAATAGAGGCGGAGCATCTTTGCATGAGTATGCGCGGTGTAAAAAAACCAGGTTCGCGCACTACAACAAGTGCCGTGCGTGGCGTGTTCGAGCGCAGCCAGGCCACGCGCGCAGAGGCGCTTTCGCTTATTTTTGCTCGCCGCAATTAAGTGGTGTGTTGTCAGGAGTTGTGTCGCTCGGAGCGACCCTGCTGTGAGTGGCACACCGGGAGTTGTGTTGCTCGGAGCGACCCTACTGCCAGCGATATTGGCGGTAGTTGCGCCGCTAGGAGCGTCGGGTTTTATCTTCGTCAGAGGA
>CAYNWQ010000281.1:0-1968 GCA_964400955.1 uncultured Gordonibacter sp.
GGTCTCGAGGTCTACAATGCCAAGACCCTCCACTTCTTCATCACCTAAAAGCCACTTTGAGCCGAGTATCTGATATCCGCCACAAATCGCCAAAAGTGCGCCATCTGCTTCCACGAAATCATACAAATCGTCACGCATACGCATGAGCTCTTGTGAAGCGAGGCGCTGCTCGCGGTCGGGACCGCCACCCAAAAACACGAGATCAACGTCGGCAAGGTTGATAGTTTGCCCATAAGTCACACGTTTGACCTCAACCGGAACACCTCGCCAGTGCGCGCGCTGCGCAAGGATGCGCACATTGCCGCCATCGCCGTAGAGGTTGAGCAGGTCGGGAAAGAGATGTGCGATAACAAGTGGGGGCTGGGAGGTTGAAGGAGCAGTGAGAGTTGAGTCGGGGTTGGGGTCGGGGTCGGGATTTGGGGTTGGGGCGCAAGCAAGTGGCGCATCCACGGTGGAGTTAGGAATAGTGGGTGCATCTTGGGTTGTGGTTTGGGCTGAGGTTTTGGTGGGAGATGCTGGCGTAGTGCAATCTGAGATGATAGTTGGCGCAGCTGCGCTCAGCGCGTCGAGCTCATCGTGCACTGCAGGCAGCGCCGTGTAGTTCGCAATAATGTATACGTTTGCATTATTAAAAGTCTGAGCGCAAGACAGCGTCTCAAACACTTCACGGGCGCTGTCGATTAGGCGAGCAGAAATACCTGCGTATTTCAGGCGCACTTGCAAATCACGCGCACGTAGTCCCCCCGCAAAGACAAGACAATCCTTACCCGCAAGTTCCTCAAAGTCGACGTCCCAAATCCATGAGATATCATGCCCATCGGCTTCTTTGTCATTTAAGAAAAAGGCAACTGCTTTTGGTGCGCTATCGCGCGCAACAATACGCAAATTTTGATTGAAGCCGGTTGGGTTTTTCGCCAAATTGAGCAAAGTATGGCGCCCTGCGATATCGTAGGCTTGCAGGCGTCCGTTTTTGGGGTCGAAATCATCAATGGATGTTTGCAGCGCTTCAAGTGAGCATCCCACCAGTTGAGCCACACACGCAGCAGCAGCAAGGTTATACACCATATAGCTGCCGTCAAGCGTCGAAGAGATCTCCCACCGAGCGCTCTTACCCTCCAGCACAAACACAGTCCCTGTGTCGCTAAAGCGCACGTCATGCACAGAAAAGTCTAACTCAGGGCGCGCAAAGCCACAATGCGGACAACGATATTTCCCAAGCTGTCCGTACTGGCGAAACTCATACTCAAACATCGTCGAGCAGTGCTGGCACATTTGTGCGTCTGATACGGTATTTTGCACAAGCCCCATGCTTTCAGCTACACCAAAAGCAACTTTCGCATTTGACACCCTACTTGCAATATAGGCACAAAGCGGATCGTCTGCGTTATACACGAGCGTCGTCTGCGGCGCAGCATCAAGCGCACCAATGATACTTTCTTGTATGCGGTCTATCTCACCACAGCGGTCGAGCTGATCGCGAAAAAGGTTAAGCAAGAGCACATAAGTCGGTTGCAGCTGAGGCAAGATTTTCGCCATCCAAAGCTCATCGCTTTCAAGCACTCCCCATGCAGCACTCTTTGTTTGCAACAGAGACGTCGCCACGCCAGAGTCAAGGTTGGCACCGGTTCGGTTACACACGACACTTCGTCCGCTAGCCTCAAGCACGTTAGCGAGCAGATTGGTAGTCGTGGTTTTGCCATTGGTACCCACGACCACAACCGAACCCTCTTGCAGGCGTCCCCGCAAATGAGCAATAAGCTGTGGGTCAACATATAGGGCTATTTTGCCGGGGAAATTAGCCGCCGGACGATGGAAAACATGCTTGAGTCCCCAAGTGGCAGTCGCGCTTACCGCGCGCGCCGCGCTAAACTTTATCGTCATAATGTATCTTTTCTACTTTATCATCTATAGCGTCAACTGCCTACCAAGCCATCGCTCACAGCTCGCAGGTCGCACAGCGCTCCTAAG
>CAYNWQ010000282.1:0-1957 GCA_964400955.1 uncultured Gordonibacter sp.
AAACTCGCTAGCAGCACCGTGGCACGCTGGCGCCTTGCTCGCGGCGCTATAGCATGCTGACACCTTGTTCGCGGCGCTATAGCACGCTGGCGACTTCACTGTGTACGAGCAGCTAAGTTCTAGTGTCCGCCGCCTGCAGTCATCTTTATCGCGTGCGGCAAAGCAGCCACAACGCCTTCCCAATTTTCGCGTGCAGCTTTTTCGCTGCCAGGCAAATTAATAACCAAATGAGGCCCTCGTTGCATACAAATCGCACGAGAAAGCATCGCAAAAGGCGTGATAGTCATGCTGTGAGCTCGCATAGCTTCAGCGATACCAGGCACTTCACGGTCGCATACTTGTCGCGTCGCCTCCGGCGTCACATCTCGCAAAGAAAGCCCGCTGCCACCGCAGGTCAACACGATGTCGGCATCTATGTCATCGCAAGCCTCCACGATAGCTGCTGCAATCTCGGGTATCTCATCGTGCACAACCACATGGCTTGCGCACTCCCAGCCAGCTTCCGCGATGAGCGACTCGAGTGCAGCACCTGCAGTGTCTTGTTTCATACCACGCGTATCTGAACAGGTTACAATAGCAAATTTTGGTTTCTCGACAGACATGAGTTTTCCTTTCGCACCTATAAGCTAAGCTCTTCTGCTACATCTAAGAGCACGCAGTCAACAATCGCACCTTTTGAGCGCGAATCAAGACCTTCAGGCATGATGGCCATGCAATTGCTGTGCTGTATCACGCCAAACAATCCCGAACTTTGATTTTTCGCCGGTTCCACAACATAGCTACCATCTGCGTCTTTGTGAAGCGTAGCCCGCAAAAAGTTACGACGCGGATCGCGCTTTTTCACATCATGCGCAAGTTTTGCCTTGATATGAGGGCGATCAAAATGAGTAAAGCCTTGCATTTTGCGCAGCGCTGCGCGTATTATCATCTCAAACCCCACATAGGCTGCAGCCGGATTTCCCGGCAGACCAAACACTGGCACACCTTCTACAATGCCAAAAGTCTGCGCTTTGCCGGGGCGCATATTAACCGCAGTCATATAAAGCTCACCAAGTTCATCAACCACGCGCTTTATAAAGTCAAAATCACCGTTTGCCGCACCACCGGCAGTTATCACAAAATCATGGTTTTGCGTCGCGAAAAGCACCGCAGTTTTTAACTCCTCGAGGCTGTCCTTTGAAGCAGGCAATATATCAGGGATACCTCCTGCCGCCTGCACACACGCTGCGATTGCATAGCTATTGGAGTTGCGGATTTTACCCTTGGTTGGTACTTCTGTTGGCGGCACCAACTCAGAGCCTGTTGCGATGATTGCAACGCGCGGACGAGCACACACGGGCACTTTCACGATACCGCAGCTCGCCATAAAGCCCACACCCGCAGAATTGATAACCTCTCCGGCTTCTATGATACGCTCTCCTGCGTGTGCTTCTTCTCCTGCCTCGCGTATATTTGCGCGCGATGCACACGGCTCAGAAAAAGCAACGCGACTCCCCGGTTTTCCGTCTCCTGTAACCACGTCTACGATTTCGTATTTCACGACTGCATCCACGTCTGCCGGCACCGGAGCACCTGTCATGATGCGCACGCACTGGCCGGGCTCGATTGCGCCTTCAAACCAATCTCCTGCAGCAACTTCAGCTATGACATCAAGCTCCACTGGTGCATCTTTTGTCGCTAGTGCAATCTCTTTTGCCCGCAGAGCATAACCATCCATCGCCGCATGAGCAAAAGACGACACATCAATATCACTTGTAAGAGGCTTTGCCGATACACGTCCTACCGCTTCAAGCAAACTCACTTTTTCAATCGGTAAAGGTTTAACATGAGAAAGCACCAACTCTCGCGCTTCCTCGAGCGAAATCATTTCTGGCACCTGAGATCTCCTTTCATCGCCGCGTCGCACTTTTGCGGCCCCAAAAAACTATATCCCATTATAGCGCCTAGAATTCAAAGA
>CAYNWQ010000283.1:0-1954 GCA_964400955.1 uncultured Gordonibacter sp.
CTATTGACACGTATATCGGATACTTTACGGAAGCGTTTCTGCTCCAAAAGGCAGAACGGTATGATGTGAAAGGTCGCAAGTATATTAAGACGCCTGTCAAATACTATTATTCCGATGTGGGCCTACGAAATGCGCGGCTCGGTTTTCGACAGCTAGAGGAAACGCATCTTATGGAAAATGTGCTTTTCAATGACCTAGTCCGAAGGGGTTTTGATGTGGATGTTGGCGTTGTTGTGCAGAATGTACAGGAGAATTCCGGCAAAAAGGTTCGTCGGCAGTTAGAGGTTGATTTTGTGGTCAACCGTGGCGATGAACGCTATTATATTCAGTCGGCGTTTTCCATTGATGACCCGGATAAGAAAGAGCGTGAGATTGCCTCATTAATCCGCATCCCGGATTCCTTTAAGAAAATTGTGGTTGTAAAGGACTACATTAAGCCATGGCGGGATGAGCGTGGAATACAGTATGTCGGGGTCGAGGACTTTCTTTTGGATGAGAGTTTTATTTCCAATTGAAAATTGGGTCGAATGTAAGGAGATCGCTTCCTTGTTAATATGTTTAACTACATCTTGAAATTTTTCGCAAATAGGTGCTAAAAGACATATAAACATTTAGCGTAGGAAATGGTAGTTGCCACAACGTTAAACAATGTGAAAAGAAACAGGATGGGGGGGGAGCATGCTGCACATAGGGTTGCCGGATGAGCTGCGTAAGAGAGCGAAGCTTTCTCCTTTACCATCGCCCGACAGTGAGCTGTTTTACGAGGATCCCTTCTTTTGCTGGGATATCCGTCGTACCAAGATGGATACGCTTATTCGCATCAAGCAAGTGTCGCACAACTTAGCTCAGAAACACGCTATATTGCAAATGTTGACGGAGGCGTAATCTCAATCAAAGGACAAGAGTGCACCCCAAGCAAGTTGACGCCGTCTTTGATTTTTGGTGGCCGCAGGATATCACGACATTGTGATAGCATCAAGTGATTACGCCGTCTCAAGGCGCGCTCTTTTGACGCTCACGCTAAATCGCGTATACTTTGAAAGCGCAAGTAGCAAATACCCTAGGAGATGCAATTTAGTCTATGAACATTACCGTTTATCTTGGTGCAGGTGATATAGACAATGCACACCTTAAAGACGCCGTGCGCGAGCTTGGCTTATGGATTGCACAAAACGGTAATACGCTTCAAAAAGCGAGTTGAAAAATGAGTTACTCGCAAATGTTCGCCACTCATTTCTGAAAATCAAAAAAACCGCAAACTTCTTGTCTGTAAGTTTTTTCTCTCAATAATATATTTAAGGCGAAAGGCCAAAAAACGCTTCAAAGGCTTAAAGCTGCATGTCTTTTTGTGCAACCCCGGGGATGTAATTGTGCAGGAAAATGTCGACGCATGCGGCAGTTGATGAGGCATTTTTTATCAGGAGAGAGGAGGATACGGGAATGACTGAAGAAGAAATCAAAGCAGAGACAGATGACGCGACAGCTGCGCTTGACGCCACGGACTGCGCCACGGAGGGGACGGAGGAGACTCCCGCACCCAAAAAGAAGTGTAAGAAGCGCACCATCGTAATAGGTGTCATCGCAGTTGTGTTAATCGCTGCGGGTGTGGGTTTTTGGGTATGGCATGAGCAGCCAAGCTTCTGTAGTGCCATTTGCCACACGCCAATGGATTCTTATGGTGCAACCTATGATGAAGAGCTCAACACAACCGGTACCGACAAGTGGGGAAACGCCGTAGAAAACACGCGTGGCATGCTGTGCTTGACCCACAAAGCGACAGGTGCAACTTGTATGAGCTGTCACGTGCCAACACTATCTGAGCAAGTAAGTGAAGGTATTGGCTGGATTACGGGTAACTACTACTATCCGCTCGAAGAGCGCTCACTAGACGACCTCGTAGCAGCACGAGGGCTAGAAAACTCTGATGAGTTTTGTCTAAACGAGTCTTGTCACA
>CAYNWQ010000284.1:0-1952 GCA_964400955.1 uncultured Gordonibacter sp.
GCGGCTCTATCTGCAAGCTCCCAAAGAAGAACTGTCTTTCCGTCGCCTCGTTGTCCTAAGATGACAACAGCTCTTTCTCGGCTGCCGGGTTTTTGGTTAAGTCCGTCTAAAATGGTGTCTAATATTTTTTCTCTTCCTACAAGTTGTGCAGGACGGTTTCCAAATGAAGGGGAAAAGATGGTATCTCTAATCATTGCCGGTTTCCTTTATTCTGCGTACACTATCAGCCTCGTTTTCCTTTTTTTCCTATTTTTTCCTTTTTTTCCTATTTGTCAAGATGCCGACTTAAGTGTCGCAGTATTTTTTGCAACATTTCGTGAAAGAAGGGGATTTTCACGACTCATTACCTGGAGTGGGACAATTTTGTGGACACACAAAATTGTCCCACTCCAGAAAATACGGACACACTTTTTGAAACATAACCCTCTTTTTTGGCGACAGTGAGCCAAGAAGAACTAGACCCTAGACAACGTCCAGATTTAAAACAGTGCTAGTCTTAGACGCCTGTAAGATCAAAGGGTGGGATGAAACTTTCCGTGGCCGCACCGCCCTCTTGCCAAAAATAATCTTTTATCCCTAGGCTATCGGCAAAATCGAGCAATTCTTCGTATGCCGCATCACTCACGCGACCCGCCAACTCAGGGTAGTGCAAAAGCTCTTGTCCTGTAAGTACAGGCGTGTACTGGTTCATGAGCGAAAGCATCACGCTATCCCCATAGCGCTCATACACTGCACGCACTACCGCTTTTGAGTCTTCTAACCCGCCCGGCAATATGAGATGACGCACGATAACACCACGCGTCATACGCACCTCTCCTCGGTACTCATCAAAAGCGGGCGCGCCCACTTCTTTCACCATAGCATCAAGCGCCGCAAAAGCCACCTGCGCGTAATCAGGCGCATGAGAATAACGCCTTGCCGCGTCTGCACTCATATATTTAAAATCGCTGAGATACACATCGACCGTGCCGGCGTTTTCGCGCACCGCCTCCACGGTTTCATAGCCGCTCGTATTCCACACTATAGGCAATAAAAGCCCTCGTGCTCGCGCAAGACGCACCGCCTCTCGTGCATGTGGCGCAAAATGTGTAGGTGTCACAAAATTGATGTTTGCCGCACCTTGTGCTGCAAGCTCTAAGCAGATCTCACTCAGACGCTCTACTGTGATAACTCGCCCTGCATGACCTTGCGCGATAGGAGCATTTTGGCAATACACGCACCGCAGCGGGCAATACGCAAAAAACACCGTACCACTGCCGACAGAGCCGCTGATGGGAGGTTCTTCCCACGCATGCAAAGCAGCGCGTGCAACCACGAGCTCATCTGATGCCCCACACGCACCACGCTCTCCTAGCGCGCGGTTAGCCCCGCACGCCCGCGGACACAGACGACAAGTTGTAGGCAGTGTTACCACAAAAACTCAACCACGATATCTAGTTGGTCGAATAATCGAAATCGTCAAAATCGTCATCGCTTTTGTGGTCATGCCCGCAACCGTCCTCGCAGCTATCTTCATACACGCCTTCAGCGCGCGTCCAATCAAGACCCGCCTCAGCGCTTACTTCTTCGTCAGCATACACCAAAGAAAGCGCAGCAGGAGATTTGTCAGCTCCACCAATAAGCGCGACAAGTTCAAGCAGATGCATAGCAGCTTCTGCTTGGGGCATGATAAGCTCAACATCGTCAGCGCACATGAGAGCTGACGTAAGCTCAGCCAAAAACATCTCGATAGTAAATGCGCCCTCAAAGTTACCAGCACTTACCGCGTCAAGAACATGTTTTGCCTGCTCAGTGACAGCCCCAACACGTCCGACTGAAAAACCAGGCTCACAAAGACTCGTCGCAGTTGCTTTATAGAGCGCATCTGCCTCGATAACAGAGACCACCTGCGCTGCAATTTGTAGGGTATAGGCTGCGCGTGCTAATTGCGCACAACCGCTGCCCCCCGTTTT
>CAYNWQ010000285.1:0-1937 GCA_964400955.1 uncultured Gordonibacter sp.
TCCGCACGAGCCGAAAGTGCCAGTGGCACTTTCGCGCGAGCTCAGGACTTGCGAGCGAATGAGTACCCCAGGCGCGCAATGTTGTTAAACAGTACGAACCTAGCTGAGTTGACTTACATTTAGTATTGCTTAACAGAAGTTGACGATTCTAATGCCGAGGGGGGACACATGAGTGATCAATCAGAGAAATTGGCGGAGATGCGTGCGAATCGAACACACCCAAGACGTTCTGCGCGCCTCGCAACGGCTTTGAAGGCCGCGGGATCCACCAGGAATCCTTCCATCTCCTCATCTTGTTAGGCTTTATAGCTCTCGCTCATATAGCGTTTTCATTATAGCCTATTTAATTTGATTTGTCCGTTGAACAGGACATTTCTTTAAAATTCTGACTAATTTCCTAGATGATAATCCCTGAGTGGAAAAGTCTATATTTAACCATGCTGTCACTGCGGTATAGAGAGATAGCAGTAAGTATTGTTTCTGTAACAGAGAGACAATCGTAAGCAGTGTCAGTGCGCGGGTTGCTTGTACTTGCGCGTGGTGCCTTGGCGGCATAGAGGAAACTGTAAGCGCCGCTCAAGCAAGGGTTGTATTCGATTGCGGTGCCCCTGTGATAGAGACAAAACTTCTTTCGCAGATATCAACTGCTTTTCAGGGTGTTCTGTTTTAAATTCAAGCCCTAAAATAAGCAAATTTGGACGAGAATGTTGATAAATAATACTAATCTCTGTGTGAGTGTACAAAAAATGTAGTTCAAGTGTAATACGAGGGGTGCAAATGGCATATAAAGGGGGATAATTGTCCAAAAATGAGCCAATAATCACGCGTGCCATCGAAGGTAAAAATTTTTGAAAAAATTTGCATAATGCCTGATAGATAAGCAATTGAAGGTGCTATAATCGCCGCGTTGCAGCACATATTACAACCGTCGTTTTATGACGCAGAGAGCTTGTATGTGCATATGGTTAATATAGGAGGGATCATGGCAGCTACTTGTACAGTTGAGGATTTAAAAAGAAATCCAGGGGCAATTATTGCTCAGGTAAAGGCATCAAAAGAACCAGTTTATATCGACCAGAGCGGAAAAGCGACGGTTTTATTGCTCGATGCCGATACTTATCTTACTAATATGCAGGCACTTTCGGAGTTTAAACGTATATATAGTAGTGATATAAAAGGCAAACCACTTGACTCAGTAATGGCTGAGGCGACACGCGCTGCAGCCGCGAGCACGAAAGCCGTAGCTGAAAGCGCCCAAGCTACGTCTGAAAGCGCTCAGGCTACGCCCGAGAGTGGGTTTTTCGCGGGAGCAAGTGGGCAAGATATTACAGGCGCGGACAATACAGATAAAGCACCTGATGAGGGCAAAAAAGTAGGGTGGAAGTGTACGCTTTGCTGATACATTATCTATACCGATGAGTTGCCTGATGATTTTATGTGTCCTACCTGCGGTGCTGGTAAAGACATGTTTGAAAAAGTACTTCTTTAAATAGTCGTTCTACTTCTCTTTTTGGGCGCTGACTTACGTCGGCGCCTTTTTTGGTATATAAGACAAAAAAGTGGAGCTTAGAGGAGGTTTGTAGGGTAGAAAGTGTGTCCGATTTGGGGTGCTGACTCACCTCGGTGCCCTTTTTTGTTCAAAGGTTGCCTGCTATTAAGCCCTAATTGGCTACTCTGTGCCCTGTTTTGCCATTTTTTAGCTTGATTTGCGGCGTATTTCCTTCAATCTTTCTTAAATCTTATGCTTCTTGTGAGTCATTGCTATCGTTTGTTGCCTATAAAATCAAGGGAAATTTTTCTAAAAGTTGGCGCCATATAATAAAAAAATTGCTCAATTCTGCCCAAGAAAATTTTAAAGCAAATCATAAAAAATAGAGGTTCATCTGCGTAAATAAAAACAGCAATTCACGCCATGTGCTACATCTGTTATACGAAAT
>CAYNWQ010000286.1:0-1935 GCA_964400955.1 uncultured Gordonibacter sp.
AGCGAGACATGCCGATATGACCCGGCGTGCCTCCCCCAATATAGACCGTCTCAATTTCAGAAAGCTCGCCTTCTTTGGCATATTTTCTGATTTGAAGACACAAGTCTTCAACGTAGGTATCGATTTCAAAAGAAGACTGCTCTGTAGCTTTTGTGGTGAAATCGCAATAAGCGCAGCGTGAAACGCAAAACGGAAGGTGCAGGTAAAGTGCCCTATAAGGATCGTGTGCCATGTTTGTCAATCATCCTTTTCGCCGATCTAAATTTTTAGTTGCTCGCCTGCCTCACGCGCGCCGTCAACTCGTCAAAGAGTGCGTCGAAATCATCTACGCTCACACAAGAATTGATACGGCCGCGCGCAGCAGCAGCACCGGAAAGCCCATGCAAATACCACATGGCATGTTTGCGCATGCGTACGATATTTTTTCCTTCGCGTTCGGCAAGCATGCGCCCGTGACGGCGCGCCATAGCGATTCGCTCAAGTGCACTTGGCGCATCCGGGATGCTTTTGTTCGCAAGCGCAGCTCGCGCATCTCTAAAAATCCAGGGATTTCCGCAGGCAGCGCGCCCTATCATTACGCCGTCACAGCCCGTTTGCTCGATGAGTCGCACTGCATCTTCGCCCCTTTTTACGTCCCCGTTGCCGATAACAGGGATGCTCACTGCCTCTTTCACGCGAGTAAGTGTATCCCAGCATGCAACACCTTTGTAATACTGCTCAGAAAAACGCCCGTGCACTGCAAGTGCACTCGCTCCTGCTGCTTCGAGTGTGCGTGCAAATGCAGCTGCCGTTTCGTTTTCCATCTCAAAGCCCCGACGAAACTTGACCGTCACCGGGCACGACACTACATCCACCAGCGCACGTACAATGTCTGCCGCAAGGCGAGGATCGCGCATGAGCGCACTACCGTCTCCTTTTGAAACAATCTTTCTCGCAGGACAGCCCATATTAATATCGATATAAGCAAGGCGAGCCCCATACGTCTTTTCAATAGAAGTTGCAACTTGCGCGAGCACATCAGGTTCATGCCCGAAAAGCTGCACAGCCACCTGCGACTCATTTTCTGCCACGCTCAAAAGACGACGTGTTTTCTCACTCGCATAGGCAAGGCCTTTTGCAGAAACCATTTCCGTATAAGTAAGCGTTGCCCCCTGCTCGATGCACAGTCCACGAAAGACCTCATCGGTAACACCAGCCATAGGAGCAAGCAAAAGCTTATGCGATTGGAAGAAATGTTTGAGGTTTTGACTATCTTTCACAAATTCGTCCCTCAAGCTAAAGACTCAAACAGGCAAAAAAAGCCACGATACAAAGAATGATAAAAGCTAAAACAGCCAGCGCAAACACACAGCCTAAGCCAACATAAAACTTTGAACCCTTGCGTACACGCTCCTCTTCAGCCGCTGTTTTTTTCTCGTCAAACGCATCACTAAGCCAGTTATAATCTTCGTCATTTTTTTTCATTGCCATATTAGTCATCCACCTTAAGAATCGCCATAAATGCCTCTTGGGGCACCTCCACGCTTCCTATAGACTTCATACGCTTTTTGCCTTCTTTTTGCTTTTCGAGAAGTTTTCGCTTGCGGCTGATATCGCCGCCATAGCATTTTGCGAGCACATCTTTGCGTTTTGCCTTGACCGTTTGTCTCGCAAGCACGCGCCCACCAATAGCTGCTTGTATAGGCACCTCAAAAAGCTGACGAGGAATAATCTCTTTAAGTTTTTCGCACAACACGCGGCCTCGGTCATAAGCCTTGTCTTTATGCACGATAAACGAAAGAGCATCGATTGGCTTTCCAGAAAGCAAGATATCGAGTTTTACGAGCTGAGAGGGCTTATAGCCCGAAAAATCATAATCGAGACTCGCGTAGCCTTTCGTATTAGATTTAAGTTTGTCAAAATAATCCATGATAAGTTCTGAAAGCGGGATATCCC
>CAYNWQ010000287.1:0-1900 GCA_964400955.1 uncultured Gordonibacter sp.
TGATGAGCAGGCAAGACAGCCTACACAGCGATTGAGGTCGGTGATAATTGCATAACGTGCCATGAGCTATTCCTCCTGTCCCTTTTCGTAGTCTGGCAGCCAATCACGCAGACGCGGGTCAGATGCGCTATGGATGATTTCGTTTCCGTTATGATCGCACGGTACTGGGTTTCCAAAGGGTGAGTTTTCGGGCGTAGCCTTATAGATATTTACCGGGTAGGCACGCAGATAGCTTGAGCCAGTAACCGGGTCCTGGAAGCCTGGACCTGTGGTAACGAGACAGTTGCAGCCGCAGAGGTTAAAGCCGCGGTCAGCCTGATCAAGCTCGGGGAACCACCACTGATGCTCGAGGTTAACAACACCTTTTTGGATGCCATAGTATAAGTCTGCTGTTTGGCGTATTTTGCCGTTGTCGTTTTCAATCCAAACCCAGTCGCCCTGCTCGATACCAAGCTCAGCTGCGTCTTCTGGGTTAATCTCGATACGAGGAGCCGGCCATTGCTCGCGGCACCAAGGCAGTTGGCGATGCTCTGAGTGGAAATACACCGGGATACGTCTGCCTGTTGTGGCGGTGAAGGGATATTTTTCATTCATTTCCGGATTCATCTTCGGTGAAAGCGGGGGTTCATTATAGAAAGGCATGGGGCTGTAGGGGTTACCCTCTACGTCGGTATAGCCATCCATAAAGGTTTCAAGGACGAGCGAGTATAGCTCGATTTTGCGGGTAGGAGTACGCCAGCCGGGTATAAAGAGCTCTGAAATGGGGTTTTCACCAAAGCACTTGAGCGGCATCATGCCAGTCTCATAGCGACGATAGGTACCCCATGCACTTGGAGATACAACCTTGCAGTCTTGCCAGCCGTTTTCTTCGAAATCGTCGCGGTACTCTGCCCATTTTTCACCTGAGTCTGCGATGATTAGGTCGAGGTTTTCTTCGGGGGTAGGGTGAGGATTGTCCGCTTTGCCCCAGTCAACGCCCATGTATTCATAAATCATCATGGCCGTTTCAAGGTCAGCCTTGCAGTCGGCAGGAGAGTCAACCGCACGCACTGTTGCACCGCGTCCACCAGATGCGCCTTGTGAAAGGCGTGGGCAATTGGTCTCTATCCAGTGCTCTGCTGGCAACAAAATATCAGCCATGCCGGCAGTTGGCGTCTTCCAGAGGTCTTCACAGACAAAGAAATCTACATTTAAAAATGCATCCCATTTTTGCAGTGAGTTTGACATGCACATAAAGTCACCCGTGCAGCTCCAGCCAAATTTGACAGGGTAGGGCTTGCCGGTCTCGATAGTTTTCCAGAGTGAAGCGTCGTCTGCCCATTCTTGCCACCAGCCAAGTACCGGGAAGTCCTCTATACCGATGGTTTTGTCAGTCTGGCTTACTGGCAGATATTTTTCTTCAAGGCCGGGAGCCATAGAACCAGGTCCTGCCTTTTGGACGTAGTCAGCCTGCGTACCACCACGAGGGCCACCTGGCACGTCGTAGTTACCGGTTATAGACCAAAGCATTTCTATAGCGCGGCAGGTGCCGAAGGCGTTGCAAGCGTGCTCAATAGCGAGCTGCGCATTGATACCGCCATTGCCATAGCCTGTCTCAGGATCGAGACGCGTTGCATAGGTAAGCGCTGCTTTTTCGATGGTGTCTGCATCAACTCCAGTTATCTCGCTTACATGTTCAGGAGTGAAGTCGTCTAGGTATTCCATGAAATGCTGCCATACCGGTACCGCGGTAACGGTGGTGCCATCTTTAAGTGTTACGTCAAAGTCGCCATAAAGTGCAGGGTCAATCTCTGGGTCAAATGGTGTTGGGTCAAGTACCCAGCCTTGAGAAACGCCAGGTAGCAAATGCTTTTGCATAGCTTCTTTACCTGCTGTTGGTGCAACCCAGTTGTCTTGACCT
>CAYNWQ010000288.1:0-1899 GCA_964400955.1 uncultured Gordonibacter sp.
CAGCGGTAGGTGGCATTACTGAGACTGATGTTACGCTCGCGGCTGCATCTGATGCTATCATTATCGGCTTTAATGTTCGTCCGACGGGCAAATCAAAGAGCCAAGCTGAAAAGGAAAAAGTTGATATTCGTCTCTATCGTGTTATTTATCAGGCTATTGAAGACATTAACGCTGCTCGTGTGGGTCTACTTTCTCCTGACATCGTTGAGGAAGATACCGGTATTGCTGAAGTACGCGAAACCTTTAAGGTTCCAAAAGTCGGCACTGTTGCTGGTTGTTATATCACCGAAGGCGAAATCAGTCGCGATGACAAAGTGCGTATCGTGCGTAACGGCACCATCATTTTTGAGGGAACCATTGCTTCTCTACGTCGTTTCAAAGATGACGTTAAAAGTGTTAAGCAAAGTTACGAATGTGGCATAGGTATAAATGGCTATCAAGACATCAAGGTCGGCGACACGATAGAAGGCTACACAGTTAAAGAGGTTGAACGCACCGAGTAAGCTTACGTACAGAGGCAAAGATACAAGGGTTTAGCTTTGAAGCAAAAACCCTTATTTGCCAAAGTAAACCGCTTAATGAAAGGATGTTGCCATGAAGCAAACTTCTTCGAGCCGAAAGGTAAACGAGCAAGCACGCGAAGTTATCGCAAGCATTTTACTCTTTGAGATATCTGATCCGCGTTTGAGTTTGGTGACGATTACTGCCTGCGAAGTCAGTTTTGATCGCAGCGTTTGCAATGTGTTTTACACTACCGACAAAGAGCGCTATGATGAAGTTGAAGCGACGTTTACAAAAGCTTCGGGTCGCATTCGCTCGCTTATGGCAAAAAAGTTGGCATGGAGATGCGCTCCTGAACTGCGCTTTATGCTTGACGAATCCGTTGATAATGCCGAGCGTATTGCGCGCGCTCTTGCAAACGATGAGGTGCGCCTCAACTTTGAAAAAGCAGACGGAGATGACGTTGACGACACGGCTCAAAGTGACTTAGACGAGCTTGACGAAATAGACTCACATCTTGAAAGTGCTCTCTAGTCATGGCGTGCACTGCTAATCTTGCACAAATCGCTCAGATTATACGTGAGCACGATAACTTTGTAATTTGTGGGCACATGAGCCCAGACGGCGATTGTCTTGGCTCTCAGCTTTGCCTTGCTATGGCACTTGAAAGTCTCGGAAAACATGCCTTATGCGTCTTTGCAAAAGATGCTTCGTTTGATAGGGGATTAGCAGGACTTCCTGGCATCGAGTGCATTGTCTGTGCTGTTAATTGTGATATTGAACCTGAGGTTTTTATTGCTGTCGATGTGCCTACGCTTGATCGTATGGGTGATGCTGCTGCTCTCCACACAAAAGCGCACATGACGATTACTCTTGATCACCACGCTTCCAAAGAACTTATATCTGACTACAACTATATTGATAGTGATAAGGCCGCAGCTGCTATGATTATTTGGGATTTGCTTACTTATCTAGAAGTGAAGCCAAGCAAAGACATGGCGAGGTGCGCCTATATGGGACTTATGACCGACACGGGTCGTTTTCAATTTCAAAATGCTACAGCAGACACTTTTGCAACAGCGGCAGAAATGATACGCGCTGGAGCGGATGCCGCGCGCGCGGCGCAGGACTTTTTCCAAAATCGCACACTTGCTTCTGTGCAACTTGAAGAGCGTTGTATTTCGCGCATAAAGCTTTTCTCTCACGAGCAAGCTGTTATAAGCTGGTTATCTTTAAGCGATTTTGAGGAGCTTGGTGCAAGCAAGGCCGATGCAGAGCCGCTTGTAGATGTCTTGCGTTCTTTGACAGGCGTGCGCGTTGTATGTATGCTGCGTGAGCAAGATGATGTTGTACGCGGAAGTTTTCGCGCCAAAGACGATACGGATGTATCAGTGCTCG
>CAYNWQ010000289.1:0-1894 GCA_964400955.1 uncultured Gordonibacter sp.
TTGGTGCGCAGACCCATAGTGCCGCGCGACGGTATCTTGAATACCAGATGAGTCGCATCACCTTTCGCATACATGTCGCTCATTTCGCCACCGGCGCTGCCAAAGACCTCGATTGCTTTGCCGGCGTATTCGCTTGGCACAT
This sequence comes from uncultured Gordonibacter sp., assembly GCA_964400955.1. Classification (GTDB taxonomy): domain Bacteria; phylum Actinomycetota; class Coriobacteriia; order Coriobacteriales; family Eggerthellaceae; genus CAJFUR01. The sequence continues at coordinate 143 of CAYNWQ010000289.1, forward strand.
CAACCGTAGCTTCCTCGATAGGCTCAAGTTTGTTGCCTGCTTCGTCTTTTTTGATAATAACGCGTGGGCGACCCACCTGAAACTCATAACCCTCGCGTCGCATGGTTTCCATAAGCACCGACAGATGCAATACACCACGCCCCGCGACCTCAATGCCGCTTTTGTCTTCGAGCTCTGTTATACGCATCGAAATATTGCTTTCGGCTTCACGCATCAGGCGCTCTTTCAGTTGACGCGCACCCACGATGTCACCCTCGCGGCCCACAAGCGGACTCGACGATGCTTCAAACACAATCGCCATCGTTGGCTCTTCGAGCTCGATAGGAGCAAGTCGTATTGGATGCTCACGACTCGTAACCATGTCTCCTATGTCGGCGTCATCTACGCCCACAACAGCCACGATGTCGCCCGCGTGTACTTCGGTTTGCTCTCGTTTACCGAGCTCTTCAAACGTAAACACCTGCTTAATATTGGTGTTGTAACGTGCACCGTCGTTTTTGATAACCAGCACAGGTTCACCTTTGTGGATAGTGCCGGAAAAGAGACGCCCCACACCAATGCGACCCACAAAGCTCGAATGATCCACCGTGCATATCTGCAAAGCAACCGGCCCTGTTGGTTCGCAATCAGGCGCAGGCACTTCCTTTAGTATTGTATCGAGCAAAGGCACCATGTTCATATTGTCGTCATCGGGAGCATAGCGCGCGTATCCATTGACCGCGCTCGCATAGATAATAGGAAAGTCGAGCTGCTCGTCTGTTGCCTCAAGCTCGACCATGAGGTCGAAAACTTCGTCCACCACTTCTTCGGGACGCGAGCCGGGACGGTCTATCTTGTTGATAACCACCACGATGCGCATACCGAGCGCAAGCGCGTGTTTCAAAACGAAACGCGTCTGCGGCATAGGACCTTCGAAAGCATCCACGATAAGCAATGCGCCGTCGGCCATGTTGAGCACACGCTCAACTTCGCCGCCAAAGTCGGCGTGCCCTGGTGTGTCGATGACATTTATCTTGGTGTCTTTATAGGTGATAGAAATGTTTTTGGACAGAATGGTAATGCCGCGCTCGCGTTCTTGATCGTTACTGTCGAGCACACGCTCTTCGACTTGTTGGTTTTCGCGAAAAACACCCGCCGTATAAAGGAGCCTATCAACGAGCGTGGTTTTACCGTGGTCGACATGTGCAATGATGGCGACGTTGCGTATGTTTTCTTGTTTCATGACTTTTTTCTTTCCGTCTTTCTTTCGTTTTTTCTTTGTCTATCCTCTTAGACGTTTGTCCGATTCTCATTTTTGGCGTTGCACAACCCTCGGGTTTTGAGGGAATGCACAACCCTCGGGTTTTTGTGACTCTTCTTTAGCATTTTTTACCTATCGTTTGAAGAGCTCTTTGGTGCGTAGGTTTTTCTTTGCAACCTTCATAGGATAGCGGAAATCAACACGAGTTTTGCAAAAGTACGCGAATGTTTCACGTGAAACATTTTCTCCCCTTTAAGAAAACCACTTTGCACTACTTAACGCATTAAGACATTCTCTGGTGTTTCACGTGAAACATTTTTGCGCCAAAAGACTCCCGCAAAATCAAAGGAGTTCGCGTTCGATGTTTAGCGAATGTTTCACGTGAAACAATTTTGGTCAGTTTTTGCGAGGTTTTGGGACAAGACTACGTGCACGAATGTTTCACGTGAAACATTTTTAAGTCCGTAAAATCTCGCGGCCAAGAACGCAGAAGTCGTACAAGAAATAGTGCA
>CAYNWQ010000290.1:0-1887 GCA_964400955.1 uncultured Gordonibacter sp.
AGACCGCGTCAGTCGCAAAATCATGCGCACAAGCACGCAAACGCGTGTTTATCTCTCCGTGCGCTTCCCAAGCGCGCTTCGGGAAAATGACCCAGCGCGGGTCGCGCTCAAAACCAGCTGCAGGCACTGGTCGTGCGCACGTTTTCTCAGCGATATCAAAAAAAGTAGATGCATGGTTAATACGCGTAGTGGGGCGCACGATGACGGGCGTATGATAGCGTTCCGAGAGATCAAAAGCTGCTTTCATCATAGCAAAGCCCTGCTCAGGAGTTGATGGATCAAGCACCGGCACTTTCGCAAAAGCCGCAAAACGCCGCGTGTCTTGTTCGGTCTGCGACGAGATAGGACCGGGGTCATCAGCTACGAAAAGCACCGTGCCACCCTTGACGCCAACATAGTTGAGGCTCATAAGTGCATCGCTTGCCACATTGAGCCCCACCTGTTTGCAAGTAAAAAGCGTACGTGCGCCACAATAAGATGCACCCGCACACACTTCAAGCGCTGCTTTTTCGTTGGTCGACCACTCCACATGCACGTCTTGCGCACGCCCTGCTGCATGCTCGGCTGCTATGGTTTCGATGAGCTCGGATGAAGGTGTGCCGGGGTATCCCGCGACCACACGCACACCTGCTTCGAGTGCTGCGTGTGCAAAAGCTTCATTTCCCATCAAGAGTTTTTTTACCATGTTGTCTCGTCTACTTTCGTGCTGTAAATTTTTGTGCTTGTTTGTGCGGCCTCTGAGATCCGCTTTTGCGCAAACTGTCTTTTGTGGTTTATGCTTCTACCATCGAGCGTTTGAAATCAATTATTTTTTGCTGCATGTGCGCGTCTTTTGTCCCAAGCATTTGCACAGCGAGGATGGCAGCGTTTTTCGCGCCATTTATCGCAACGCAAGCAACCGGCACGCCACTTGGCATTTGCACCATGGAAAGCAAAGAGTCTAGCCCGCCTAAGTCGCTCGTCTTCATCGGCACGCAAATGACCGGGTCAGGCGTATAGGCAGCCACCACACCACCAAGATGCGCAGCCTTTCCCGCCGCAGCGATAATCACCCGAATACCGCGCTCGTGCGCAGTGGATGCCCAAGCGTGTACCTCGTCTGGTTTTCTGTGCGCACTTGCAACCTTGACCTCATATGCTACGCCAAACTCATCGAGCTGCGTCATGCATGCCTGCATGGTAGGCATGTCAGACTCACTACCCATGATGATGCCCACGATGGGATTTTTGTTTTCTTGTGCGCTGTTTTTGCTAGACATATGCCTCTCCTACCATTTCTTTTTGACGTTGGTTGCGATTAAACCTTAGCCGCGATTTAATATTGTCTGCAATTTAACATTAGTTGCAAAACTCGTGCGACTCTTTTCCGGAAAATGCCTGTTTTCGCTGCTGAAACTTATAGCAGTTTACCTTACAGCAGTATAGCGTTTTTGAGTGTGATGATTTTTGCAAACTTCTAGAAAATAAAGCTTGCGCATTTGCAGACTCATGGTACAATACTTTCTCGCGTCTGAATGAGGCGCACGCACGCAAGTGCACTTATGGTCGGGTAGCTCAGTCGGTAGAGCAGCGGACTGAAAATCCGCGTGCCGAGGGTTCAAGTCCCCCTCCGACCACCATGTATACAAAACCCGCCGCGGTCTGCGGTGGGTTTTTTGTTGCCTGGGCACACTTGCAAACCGGCAACGGGAAAGCGAGATTTGTAAATGCGTACAGAACAACTCATTTGTATAGATATATGCTTGGAGCCGATTTTTGAAGATGCTTGCACTTTCTCGTGGTAAAATCGGCCTTGCTATGTTGACGCGCCCTTGTAGCTCAGCGGATAGAGCGTCGGTTTCCTAAACCGTGCGTCGGAGGTTCGAGTCCTCTCAAGGGCGCCATTTT
>CAYNWQ010000291.1:0-1864 GCA_964400955.1 uncultured Gordonibacter sp.
CACGAAGTAAGACATGCTGCGCGAAAACATGAGGGAGTAGGGCATTAGATGTGCGTCGCGTGGGAGCACGAGGGTGTAGCGCATTATGTGTGCGTCGCGTGGGAGCACGAGAGTTTAGGGAGATTACGCGAGAGATTGCCGTACAGCAAAGCTCCTTCTCCCGTAGCTCCCGCCGCATCCGCAGCGAACACGGCAGGGCACGACGGGAGCGCGAGTAGAGCGAAAACTACAGCACAGCTTTTATCGCTTGCGCAAGGTCGTTGTACGTTTCGTAAGCAGCGATGCCGGGATTGTCTTTTTTGATAGCATCAGTGCTACGGAACAAAAATCCTGCCTTGCTCGCCTTTATCATGCCGAGATCGTTATAGCTGTCACCCGAGGCAATGGTCTCAAAGCCGCATGATTGCAATGCGCGCACAGTCGTAAGTTTTGTATCTTTGCAGCGCATTTGAAAACCAACGATAGCACCATCAGAGGCAACCTCAAGCGTGTTGCAAAAAATAGTCGGGCGTCCGAGCTTTTCCATAAGAGGGCTCGCAAACTGCTCAAAAGTGTCACTGATGATAATCACTTGCGTATGTGAGCGCAAATCGTCAAGGAATGCTTTTGCGCCAGGCAAAGGATCGATACGTGCAATAGTCTGTTGGATTTCGGCAAGGCCGAGCCCATGCTGCTTTAAAATCTCGATACGAAAAGCCATAAGTTTGTCGTAATCAGGTTCTTCACGCGTAGTCCGCTTAAGCTCAGGAATACCACTCGCTTCTGCAAAAGCAATCCAAATCTCGGGAACGAGCACACCTTCTAGGTCAAGGCAAACAATATTCATGGTTTTCTCTCCTTATTTCACGTTTCATAAAACATCAAGCACACGCATAGAGTATGCCGAGCTGCCTGCTCGCGTGCTGCAAGCCGCAAACAGCGCATGCCGCAACATCAAGCACACACACCGCAAACCAATCTCGCATGCTTGCAAATTGCATGGAAATCTAAAATTGACTTCTCAATGTAGACACTGCGCAGCATAGTATATAAAGACACAGCAATACAAAGTTGGAAAATTCGGCAGAAAGCGTATAACATGGCTACAAATTTCTACATTGATACTCGCGGATGCACGCACGAAGACACGCCCTTCACCGAGGCGGTCATAAACGGCCTTGCACCGGGTGGCGGGCTGTACGTACCCGAGCATATTCCAACGCTTGAGCTTAACGAAATCGTCGGGCTCGCAAATCTGCCTTATGCGCAAAGAGCCGCACGTATTTACAAAGCTTTTGATATCGATTTACCCGATGAACAAATCGATGCCCTCATGGAGCAAGCATACGGCGTTAATTTTGATACCAAAGAGATTTGTCCAATTACGTCCCTTGATGAAAAAACTCATGTGCTCGAACTTTGGCATGGTCCGACGAGCGCCTTTAAAGATATGGCTTTGCAGTGCCTTCCGAAGTTTTTCTCTGCAAGCGCTCAGGCTTTACGCGAACGCGGCAAAATAGACCACACCTTTTTAATCTTAGTGGCTACTTCAGGAGATACCGGAAAGGCAGCCCTCGAAGGATTCAAAAACGCAGAGGGCGTGCGCATCGGCGTGTTTTTCCCTGATGGCGGCGTTAGCGATATACAGCGCAAACAAATGGTGACAACCACCGGAGACAACGTGCAAGTCTGGGGCGTACGCGGCAATTTCGACGACTGCCAAACTGGCGTCAAAAAGATATTTTCCGACGAAAGTTTTGCTAGCGAACTTTTACGAACCCACCACGTAACGCTTTCGAGCGCAAACTCTATCAACTGGGGCAGACTCATGCCGCAGATTGTGTATTATCTCTCAGCCTACGCTGAACTCGTAGGTAAAGGCAAA
>CAYNWQ010000292.1:0-1852 GCA_964400955.1 uncultured Gordonibacter sp.
TCCTTCATAAACTGTTTCCATCTCATCACGGCTCGGAGCTGTGTGGTGGCAACCTTCCCATTGAGTAGCGTCGGTGTCCCAATACACCAGTCCACCTTCGCCGTTGTTGGCATTTTTGTTCCATGCCATAAAGCGACGGCATGAACCGCCCTCTTGCAAGTCTGACTCTTTAAGCAAGCGAGTCTTTAGTTTTTCGCCAGTTAAATCTGGCATAACCTGAACATTAGTAGAAAGCGTATGATAACGACCGCCGGTTGGTTCTCTGTCATCTACTACCAAAACCGGGCTGTTTGTCCAGCGCTTTACAAATTCCCAGTCTACGAGGTCATGCTCGATGATGATGTGCTGCCAGCAAAGCGCAAGTGCGCAGTCTGTGCCTGGTTTGAGGTTCAACCAGTAGTCAGCCTCTTTACCGGAACCAGACAGACGTGGGTCGATGCAGATGTGTACGTCCGCTTCGGTCATTTTATCTACAATGTTACGGCAAGAGTCGTCGTAGTTGGAGTTTTCAGGAGCAGTACCCCATTGTACGTATACACGTGGACCATCACGCAGAGCAAACCACGGTGCACCGTCAACTGAAGAGATCCAGCCCATAAGACGACGAGGGCCTTTGCAGATGGAAGAAGCCACACGCGCATTTGGACTATCGAAAAGCCACTTGAAGAAAGCGTAAGGGCCATATACCCATTGACGCGAAGTGCCGCACATACCAAAGCAAGCTTGTCCACCATACTTGTTGATTATTTCGTTGAAAGTTTTGCCGATGGTATCCATGGCCTCGTCCCATGTTATACGCACCCAACCCGGATCTTCGCCTTTAGGGTTGGTACGCTTGATGGGATGATACATACGCTGTGGGTGATAGCATGCCTGCAGAGATGCTTGACCTTTACTGCAGTGATTTCCGGAAGACTGGCTTGATGACTGGTCGCCTTCTGTCTTTATGACACGACCGTTTTGAACAGTTACCCACACACCGCATTCCATCTTACCGCAACCACGGCAGCAGGAACGTATGCGCTTAATCTCTGTTGCCTCTGCTTCTGAAACTTTGTTTTCAGCCATTGCAGTGCCACAAGCCTGAGCGCTCAACGCACCCGCTGCAACTGTCGCTGCAGCTGCTTTCGTGAAGGTACGGCGTGTCATGGTTAGTTTTGCCATATTCTTCTCCTCCTCCTTTTGCTTTTTTCGTCTTGATGCTGTCTGTTATTTTTTTTGCGCCTCGTAGCGCGCTGTTAGGTCGCGAACCCAACGCAGCGCAGTATGGCAAAATAATTGCGCGTACACATCATGCAGAAAAAGAGAATTTGTGTATGATTGCATAGTATTTTTCGTTTAGGTAAACTTGCAAAACGACCTACTATATTTTGCATGATTTTGCTAAAGTACCTGTTCAAACATATTGATATAGCAAGTAAAGCATTTGTCAGGCGAGGCAGGGTAGTGTTACAATTGCACGCGCGGAAAAATAATAATGAGGAGATAGGTGCAGGGGGCATAATGCAATCAAGCGAGACTCAAAGAGAAATAAGACAAAAAGATACCCCAGAGTTGACCTTTGAAGAAGCTTCTTCTGTGCATGAAACTCACACGATTGCCTCGTTTATAGGACTGCGCATGTGGGGGTTTGCTTTTATCCGCGCTTGGGTTTACCTCATGTTTTTAGGAATAGGTGTTGGGATACTCTCATTTTTTGCCAACAGCTATTCCTCGTCAGTGTATTTGTGGTCTTCAGCCGCTCTCTGTGTTACCTTATTTTCCGGTGCCTTTGCTCCCGAACAAATTGAGCACGTACTCAACGGGCTTCAAGGTATCATTTTAGCTCTTATTCTTACTGTTATAGGCACAC
>CAYNWQ010000293.1:0-1832 GCA_964400955.1 uncultured Gordonibacter sp.
TGTGGTATCGGCGATGCCAGATTTGCTTGCCGCGGGTGTTTCGTCGTTTCTTGTAGACACGACGCTTATGAATAGTGAAGAGTCTTATGAAGCCGCTGCGCGCGTCAGGCGTGCTGTGCGAGTTGCTCAAAATGACGGCAATACGCTTGCAAAGATGCCCGATACTACTACTGGACATCTTTTCCGGGGTGTTTCGTAGATGCGCCACGCGTATGGGTATAGTTGCTCGCGGAGGTATTTTGTGCGTGCGCCGCGATAGCTCGCGGAGACATTTCACGCAGGCGCTGCGATAGTCCGGGGCTTTTCGCGCGCGCAGGCGATAAGTCGCTAGAACCATTTCGTAGACACGTCGCGCAAAACAAAATAAAAGCTTGCCCGCGACCACTTTATATATGTTAGAATCTCCACCACTATATTTCAGAGAGTACAGAGAAAGTGAAAAACACATGTTAGATGCCGAAGAACAACTACATATTATTAAATCCGGCGTTGCTCAGATCGTGCCGGAAGCCGCTATGCTCGAAAAGCTAAAACGCGGATGTCCCCTAAATATTAAGCTCGGGGTTGACCCTACTGCGCCTGATATTCACCTAGGACACGCGGTGCCTTTGCGTAAACTCCGCCAGTTCCAAGACCTTGGCCATCAAGTTACCCTCATTATTGGCGACGGTACGGCACTTATTGGGGATCCATCCGGACGCAACACAACGCGTCCTCAGCTCAGCTATGAGCAGATTAAAGAAAACGCTCAGACCTACGTTGATCAGGCTTTCAAGATCTTAGACCCTGAAAAGACCACGTTGCGTTACAACTCCGAGTGGTTGCTCGCTCTCAATATGGAGGGGCTTCTCAATCTCGCGAGCCATTTCACGGTTGCGCGCATTTTAGAACGCGACGATTTTCATAATCGTTACACCAAAAACCAGCCTATCAGCTTACATGAGTTCCTCTACCCAGTGATGCAGGCTTACGACTCGGTTATGATTAAGGCCGATGTGGAGCTTGGCGGCACTGACCAGCTTTTCAATTTGCTCGCAGGACGTGAGCTTATGGAGAAAATGGGTATGGAGCCTCAGGTGTGTCTCACCCTGCCGCTGCTTGAGGGCACAGACGGCGTGCAGAAAATGTCAAAGAGCTATGGCAACTATATTGGTCTTACCGATGAGCCAGCTGATATGTTTGGTAAAGTGATGTCGATACCCGATGAGCTCATGGTGAAATACTATCGTCTTGCTTCTACGGCGTCAGTCTCTGAAATAGACGAAATTGAACGTGGTCTTGCACAAGACGAGCTGCATCCTAATAAAGTAAAGCGCGCACTTGCACGCAATATCGTCGCGGCTTACTACGACGAGACTGCTGCCGAAGATGCTGAGGCGCAGTTTGACACAGTATTTAAAAAGCACGAAGCTCCTGCAGACACTCCTGAGATTGAAGTTGACCTCACGCCAAATGCTGACGGACTCGTATACCTTGCAAAAATACTACATGATGCAAACCTCGTGCAAAGCATAGGCGAAGCGCGTCGCATGATAGACGGCGGCGGCGTGAAAATAAACGGGGAGGCGCTTGCGCCAAAAAGCTATAACGTTGATCCTGGCTTACTTGCGGGAGCGATTTTGCAAGTAGGAAAACGCAAGTTTGTGAAGATTAAAAGATAGCAAAATTTTTCTTGCCTAACTTGCCTCAAACGGCTAAACTATTAAACCCGCGTTTGAGGAGAGCGCGAGGGTGCATCTGCGGATGCGTCGTCTGGATGATTCAACTCAGCGACACTTACTTTTCCACCCATTTGTGGACAAAAAACTTTTTTCGAAATTCTCAAAAAAAGT
>CAYNWQ010000294.1:0-1813 GCA_964400955.1 uncultured Gordonibacter sp.
TTCGCGCACTGTAAGCACGCCATGCAAGCAAACTAGCTGCGGACAAGCTAGCCACACAAGCTAGCCACACAAACAAGCCTCCACAAGCAAGCCGCCGCAAGCAGACTATCTGCGGACAAGCAAGCCACACAAGCTAGCCACAAGCAAGCCGCCGCAAGCAAGCCGCCGCAAGCTAGTCAGTTGCAATCAAATTAGCTGCAAACAGGAGCTACTCGATAGTCAATATAAAGTCGTCACCATCGCGCACCGCACTTACTTTGCGGCCGCGCTTTTCAGCCATCTCCGTCACATTGATTTTCGACGTCGCAGAGCTAACCAGCACTTTAAAAGACTCGTTTGGCCAATCTCGCAAAGCTTGCACTGCCATCATTGCTGGCTCTGGACACGAAAGCCCACGGGCATCAACTTCATGCATGAAAACCTTCTTTCCTCGTTGTTTTCCGTTTGATTTAGTTTTCCTTGGCGGCACGTTTTTGCTTGCGCAAATTGGTAGCACCAATTATAAAGAGCACCACGATACCAGCCACGAGCACAATTTGTCCAGCCGTAGAAGGTCCACCTACGACAGCAGGACTATCTGCAGTAGCTGCTGATGCAGCAGCGCCAGCAAGCCCAAAGTTGTGTGCAAATGCAGCACCTATAAGCATACCTAGGAAAGTAACCGCTGCATCGCATGAGCCCTGACCAGCAAGTACCATCTGACGCAGAGGGCAACCGCCAGCAAGCACGCCTGCGAAACCTACGGCATACAGACCCAAGATGTTCCAGAGCTGCTGCGCATGAGCGATAGGCTGGCCTTCGAAACCAAACTTAAAACCACCAGAGACTAGGTTAAAGATAAGCATCGCAACAAATATACCTACGATAGGGATAAGCAGCGTGAAATCTTTCATCAGGAAAAGATTACGGATGCCGCCCACAAAACAAATGCGTGTTTTCTGGGCAAGCGCGCCAATGATAAGAGCAACGGCCAAAGAGATGAGCCACGGAGCATGTTTGGAACCAGGACCCGTTTCGCTAACAGCAAACACAGCTGTGGTTAGGCTCAATACGAGCAGCACCACAAGCACGATAGGTAACACCGTACCGGCGGCTTTGTTGGTATCGTATTCGCGACCAAGCGAAAAGCCCTTTTTCAAAAACAGCGCGCCCGTGATAGCACCCGCAACAAGGCCAATCAAGCCAACCCAAGCATTGAGGTCACCTGCGCTCATACGTATAACCATACGCAGAGGACAACCCAAAAATATGAGTGCACCAATCATCATTATGAAGCCAAGGATAAAGCGCACCATAGGTGATGAACCGGCGGTTGAGCGATATTCTTTGGTTGCGATAGCGATGAGAAACGCACCCGCAACAAAACCAACGATCTCGGGACGGAAATACTGCACCGTGCCTGTTGTTTGTAGCTTGAGCGAACCTGCCATATCGCGGATAAAGCAAGCTGCACAAATTGCCATATTTGCTGGATTTCCCGTCGCAGCAAGTACCGCAATAAGTGCACCAACGATAAGGCCTACGATGATAAGGCCGCTTTTCTTGTTAAGAAATTCCATGTAAACCCTCCTCCAAGTGTTTGGAATTATGCATCTAAAATTGTGTAAACAAAGAAGACACCCTGACGCAGAATCAGGGATACGAAAACGGTGCATCGCAGAAAAGAGCTCTTAGCAGAGTAAAGCTCACTTAACACCTGCGGACAGTCTAGCATCCCTGACTAAAAAAGTACACTATTTTTTCCGGTCGAAGAAAGGTTTATTGTCGCGGCGCGCGAGGTGCAACACGCGAGATGCGGCGCGAGGTGCGGCGC
>CAYNWQ010000295.1:0-1811 GCA_964400955.1 uncultured Gordonibacter sp.
AACCGAAGCGGCTTCAAGTGCGCTCGAGGCTATCTCTTTGCCCACACGCTTGTTAAAAATCATCATCCATAGTTTTACGGCGATAGAAAGCACAAGCACTATGACGAGCGCTAAGGAAAATTCGACTGGTGTTGGATTAAAGATTTTTTCAGCGCTGCTTTTGAGTAGCTCAACGCCGATTACGAGGATTAGCACAGCCACCATCAGGCCTGATAGATATTCGTAACGTCCATGTCCATAAGGATGGTCTGCGTCAGCTGGCTTTGATGCCATCTTAAATCCAAAAAGGCTGATGATGTTTGACGCCGCGTCCGATAAGTTGTTAACGGCATCTGCAACGATGGAAAGCGAACCTGATATAAAGCCGATTATCATCTTTACCGCGCAAAGAATTGTGTTAAGCGCAATGCCTATATAACTTGCGCGCGTGCCTTTGTTGAGACGGTCTGCGTCGGCGTTTGCGTGGCTTGCGCTGGTGCTGCCGCTAGCGTGTTTGTGGTGGCTCACGTCAGTCTTGGCGTCGGCGTGATTGAGACAATCCGCGCTAGCCTCTGTATGTTTTTCCTCACGCATCTAATGCTCCTTTTCCTTATGCTGCTCATTGTAGCATGCTGCTCAAGCTTTCACCTGCGTGACAACGCTGCGATGCTTGGCATTGTGGGTTACTTTAAATTGTAATTCCTTAAATCATCAATATGTCGGTGAAATGGTTTTGAGATATTCGGAAATATCAATCGTGACAATGGTTTTTAAGCTTGACATTGGGCTACGAGGCGTATATAGTGTCATACGTCATACAAGACGTAGAGAAAGAAATGTTATGAGCACTATGGTATCTGCACGCATAGAAGATGAACTCTATACGCAAGCAACGGACATTATGAAACAAATAAGCGTCACGCCAACACAACTTATTTCTTCTGCGTATCAGTTTATGGTTAGGGAGAGATGCTTGCCGGGGGCACAAGAACCAGCGAAATCTTCTCCTAAACTTAATGACGCACAAATGCAGGAACTTCAGGAATTTTTTTCTACAGCTATGTTTGAAATAGATGTGTTTAAGGATATGGATATAGGAGCAGATGGCACTGAATATGATGAATTGTTAGGCGCTGCATTAAAGGATGATTATGAAAGTATTCGTTGATACCAATGTCTTCATCGACTTTATTGGTAATCGAGCGGCATTTGTGCATGATGCCAAACGGCTTTGTATAGCGGCATTTTATGGTGATGTTGAACTTTGGATTAGTACACAAACGATAACAGATGCAGATTATATTTTTCGGAAAGCAGATATAAGAAAAACAGCGCGAAAAAAAATGGCCTCGGCGCTTAAACTGTTTCACGTTTGTGGGACGCATGCTCTTGATGTTGAAAATGCTCTGATGAGTGATTGGCCAGACATAGAGGATTATGTGATAGCGCACAGTGCTGCGCGTTTAGGCGCTGAAGCTCTCGTAACGCGTGATGTTTTAGGGTTTAAGGCATCTCCTGTAAAGGTTTACTCTCCTTCAGAATTGCTTAACGAATTGTATAAAAGAGGGTTCGAATACGAAGAAATCCCTTGGCGTTAACACCGCTAAGCGCAAGACGCCAAATGGCGTGCCAGCAGATGTATTAGTGATGCAGCAAAGGGTGTGCCAGTAGGCGTACCAGCAAATGTACCAGCAGATGTACCACCCAAACAAAAAGGCCAAGGAATATGCCCTTGACCTCGTGCTTTAGAATGGTGCGGGTGAAAGGACTTGAACCTTCATGGGGTTGCCCCCATACGGACCTGAACCGTACGCGTCTGCCAATTCCGCCAC
>CAYNWQ010000296.1:0-1802 GCA_964400955.1 uncultured Gordonibacter sp.
CTTTTGTGGCTATGGGGTATGTGACGCTTCTCATATACTTTGCTTACAGCATTCTATTGGCGCGCGGCTCAAAAAAACAATCAGTGCAGGAAAATTTTTTTCCGGTACAGTATTTTCTTGCTCCCTGTCTTGTGGGCGTAGTCGCCCAATTTATCTGGTATGGTATTACGACTTCGTGGATATCAGTCGCAATCGCGATGCTTTTTGTGCAGATGCAGGAAGATTCGGAAAACCTACTCACCGATGCGCTTTCGGGCATCTATAACCGCAGGTATCTCAATAGGGTGCTCAATAAGGTTGAAGCAAATAAAGCAAAATCGCTCTATGGCATCATGATGGACATCAATGATTTCAAAGAAATCAACGATAAGCATGGACACAACAAAGGCGACAGAGCCATATGTGTCATGGGAGATATCTTGCTCGACTCGATACCTGATGGCGGTATACCTATACGCTATGCAGGGGATGAGTTTGTGGTATTGTTGGCAGATGTAGAGCAAGACTGCGTTGACCAAACAATAGAAAACATCGAAAAACATATTCGCCGTTTTAATGAGTCAGGTACAGAGCCCTTTACCTTGAGTTTGGCTATTGGACAAACAAAGCTTGGCGCCACCGATGACGCAGAGTCTTTTCTTTCTCATATGGATGAAAAGATGTATGAAGAAAAAAGAAAGTACCATCAGTCTTAAATTGTGCTTGCGTGCGGCGTAATGAGGCTTTCATGTCTTTCCATATTGTGGTGTTATGAGTGGCGGCGCAGTGCGGTTGCCTACATTGTGGTGAAGTCTTTGTATCTGTGAGCGTGTATGTTGCAAGGTTTTTTCTCGTTTAGCGGATGTATACTGCTAAAATTCCAAAACGTATGTGAATATTTTCGCCTGTGATGTGGTGAGAGGCTACGCACAAGCAAAGATTACCAACGAGAAAAAGGAGATTAGCTATTATGGCCATCTACACTCCACAGTATCAACCAACCGGAGACGAAGTTGCTGTTATCAATACGTCAAAGGGGACTATCCGCGTAAAACTTGCTGGCAAAGATGCCCCTATTCATGTGGGTAATTTCGTTGAGCTTTCCAACAAAGGTTTTTACAACAACCTCAAGTTTCATCGCTATGTACCAGGTTTTGTTATCCAAGGTGGCTGCCCGAACACGCGCGACCTTTCCACTGAGGAAGTAATAGCTAGAGCCAAAGGTCCTTTCTCTAACCTTGGCACTGGTGGTCCGGGATATTCCATCAAAGAAGAGTATTCTACTAACCCTAACAACTCTCACGTAGACGGCGCTTTAGCTATGGCTCGCTCACAAAATCCTAACTCAGCGGGTTCGCAATTTTATTTTTGCTTGGGTGCCCAACACATGCTTGACTCGGGCTATACCGTGTTTGGCCAGACAATCGAAGGCATGGACGTTATTTCTCAGCTGCGCGTAGGCGATGTTATCGAAAGCATCGAAATAGAGGGTGTAGCTTAAAAGCGCCATTTTCGCTCATATTGCGCATCTAGGTTCAAAGGATTCAAATGAACAACGACTTATTCAATCAAGCACGCGGACTTTATCAAGCGGGCGATTACCAAGGGGCTCTCGGCCTTTTTACGCAGTGCGTACAAGGGGGCGCGGCTGCTTTGGGTGCAGGTGAAGTAGGGCTGTTGTACCACCAGATAGGCAATTGTCTTATCAAGCTCAACAACCCCGGCGAGGCAATCCATGCTTACACGCAAGCGACGGCTGATAATGCCTATGATGCCTGTGGCTCGCTTAATTGTAATTTGGGCATGGCTTACGCGACTTTGCA
>CAYNWQ010000297.1:0-1785 GCA_964400955.1 uncultured Gordonibacter sp.
GTTGCCTGCGGCCCGACTGCTTGCCCGACTGCTGACGACATTGTCGCTTGATGTGTGCGCAACCGCTCTATCGTTCGTTGTGTTTTCGTTTATTGTCCAATAGCCTGCCAGTCTTTCGTTGGCGCTTGCGGTTGCACCCACACTTGAACTCGCGCCTATATTCGCACCCACATTCGTATTCATGCTCGCGCCCACACTCGCGTCCGTACCTACGCTCGCGCCCACGCCAGCACCAGCACCAGCATTCGCACCAGCTCCTGCACCCACGCCGGCGCTAGCTGCGTGTGCGCCGCCTTTTCCGCCTTTCCCAAATGAGAGGCGAATGCTGATGTATTCGGATACGAGTAGCACGAGCAAGATGCACATTACGATGAGGTATCCAATGATGGCGCCTGGTAGCCCTGTGAAATTGATGAGCAAGATAGGCACAAACAGCGAAAAACCAAACGTGATAGCGTAGAGTCGCATGACGTCTTTTTGGCGCCTGAGCACGGTAATCACTTGATAGAGAAAATCTATCGCTGCAGTGACGCCGCCCGCGGCGAGCATGATAAAGCACAGACCGCGGAAAGGTTCAAAATCAAGCCCGTACATAAAGCTCATAATCGGTATGCCAATCCAAGCCATGATAAGCGCAACCACTCCCGTGATGGCCAAGATTACCAGCATAATCGCAGCAATACTTAAATCAAAGCGGCGATGTTTTTCGGGGTCGGCCCATGCTTCTGCCATGCGGACGAGTAGCGGTTTATATACAAGCCCGACAGCGAGCAATATCATTTGCGCCGGGAAATACAGCGCGTTGAAATAGAGTTGATTGTCATAGCTCAGCACACCCTCCATGACAAACTTGGGCATGTTGTCGATGAGCGAGTACATAAAAAGTGCGATAAAAAGCGTCGCGCACTGTTTGAACAAATCGCTTACGCCATGCATGGTTGCTCGAGCGGATTTTGGGGTCTCGAGCAAGGCGAGGGGAAACGTGAGGACAAGAAAAGACAGTACGGCGGCAACTGCCATAGCGATGCAGGCGCCGGGGAGATTATGCGAGATAAGCAAAAAGAGCGAAAACACTATGAGTACCAAAAGCGACCGAAATGCCTGCGAAATGCCTGCAAGATAAAATTTGTCTGCCTGTTGCAGGCGGCCTTCATACACATCGGCCAGGCCGTCAATCACCTTATAGACGTATACGCCCATAGAGATAGTAAACATCTCTGCGTTATAGCCGCGTATCGAGCAGTATATAACACCTACCAAAATCGCGAGTGCGCACGTAATCCAGCGATTTAGCTGGTAGTCAGAAAAAGAATGGGTCTCGGCGATGTCGGAAACCTGAAACGTACGCACTCCGTAGTTTGCCACAATCATGAGCAGTGAAGCTGTGACAAAAGCAAGCGAAAACATACCAGCGAGCTCGACACCCACGAGCTGAGTAACCACGATGGTGAGCAGCGGAAATACCATACCCCATGCTGCAGTGCCAATGGTGTTGCAGATGTAGTCGCGCGAAGTGCGTCCGGCAGCGTACTCGGCTTCTTGGCCGCTGAGTGTGCCGCTTGTGACGGCGCCCATTAAGCGGTTGCACCACTGCTCTATGGCGCGCGTGAGAAAACTTTTTTTGCGTGGAGCTGTGGCACGTGAGGAAGTAACGTGCGGGGATGCGGCGTGTGAAGGTGCAGCATTCGTGCGAGCAGGTGCGCCGTGTGCGGATGCGGCGTGTGAAGCCGCAGCATTCGTGCGAGCAGGTGCGCCGTGTGCGGATGCGGCATGTGGAGCGGTAGT
>CAYNWQ010000298.1:0-1783 GCA_964400955.1 uncultured Gordonibacter sp.
GAAGCTTTCGTTTTGCATGACACCTACGGCTTTCCGGTTGAGGTCACGCGTGAGATATGCGAGGGTCGTGGCGTGAGTGTCGACAGTGAGGGTTTTGCGCGCTGTATGGCTGAGCAACGCGAGCGTGCCCGTGCGGCAAATACCAAAGATGCCGAGGCGGCTTGGAGTACCTACGGTGGTGTGTATGCTGATGCGCTAAAAGAACTTGGCGCGACGAAGTTTGTCGGTTATGACACGCTTGTGTGTGAGGCGCATGTTGCAGCGCTCGTGAAAGATGGAGCACGCATCGAGTCGCTCGCGCAGGGTGATGAGGGTGAGGTTATCTTAGATGCGTCGCCTTTTTACGCTGAGATGGGTGGCGAAGTAGGAGACACAGGCGTGATGAGCGCCGCTGGTTTTTCTGCCAAAGTGACAGACACGAAGGCACCCGAGAAAGGGCTTTTCGCTCACAAAGTGCACGTGGATGCGGGCACGATTTCTGTGGGAGATACGCTTAAGTGCGAGGTAGACAAAGACCGCCGTGCGTACATTTCGCGCAACCATACTGCGACGCACATCTTACATGCGTCGCTTCGTCAAGTGCTCGGTGATCACGTAAAGCAGGCTGGTTCTTATGTGGGTCCTGACCGTTTGCGTTTTGACTTCACTCATTTCGCAGCGACAACGCCTGAAGAGCTTAAACAGGTTGAGCGCATTGCAAACGGAGAGATTATGGCTGCAGTTGCGACAAATATTTACGAGACCTCCCTTGATGAAGCACGCGCGAGTGGCGTCACGGCGCTTTTCGGTGAAAAATACGGAGACGTGGTACGCGTAGTTGAGTGTGGCGATTTCTCGCGTGAGTTGTGCGGCGGATGTCATGTGAAAAATACTTCAGAAATTGGTTTCGTAAAGATAGTGTCTGAGTCGGGTGTTGGCGCAAACCTGCGCCGCATCGAAGCGGTCACGAGCTTTGGCGCGCTAGAATACGTCAATCACCTCGAGGCAGAGCTCAAAGGTGCAGCGTCTGCGCTACGTGCACCCCTTTTTGAGGTTGCTGCGCGCGCGGAGGCAAATGTAAGTGCGCTCAAAGAGCTGCAAAAAGAGGCAAAGCGTGCAGGTGGTGCGGTCTCAGAGAGTGGCATTGCGCAACTGATAGATAATGCAGCAACATCTGCAGCGGGATACCCTGTGGTCATCGCTCGCGTAAGTGATGGAGATACGGGTGCTATGCGCAACGCGTGGGATGTTATCAATGCGCGACTTGCGGCGCCGGGTGCTTGTGTGCTCGCTGCTGAAAAAGACGGCAAAGCTATCATTATGGCCGCTGGTGCTCCCGAAGCGGTTGAGGCGGGCTTTAACGCCGGCGCGGTTATCAAAGCGATTGCATCGCATGTGAGCGGCGGTGGCGGCGGAAAACCTGCCATGGCTCAAGCGGGCGGCAAAAACCCTGCGGGCATTGACGATGCTTTGGCCGCTGCGCGCGAAATACTGCTTTAAGCATGCGCATCCTCGCACTTGATATTGGGGAGGTACGCATAGGGGTTGCCGTGAGTGACCCTAGCGAACGCGTGGCATCGCCGGTGTGTGTTTTGCCTGCTAATGAGGTGCTATCTGGCGCAAAGTCGTGGCGGCGTGTGCTTGAAGACTGGGAACCCGAGCTTTTGGTGTGCGGGTTGCCTCTTACGCTTGCAGGCGAGCAGGGCCCGCAGGCTGAGCGTATACGCGAGGTAGCCACGCGTATTGGTAAAGCGAGCGGGATAGCGGTAGAGTTTAGTGACGAGCGTTTGAGCTCGAGTGAAGC
>CAYNWQ010000299.1:0-1777 GCA_964400955.1 uncultured Gordonibacter sp.
GTATCGCGACGGGCGAAAACCGCGCACTTGATGCTGCGCAGCAGGCTACGAACTCTAACTTGCTCGAAGCTTCTATCGCGGGTGCTTCGCGTGTGCTTTTCTCTATTGCAGGTGGTCCAGACCTTACACTTACCGAAGTTGATGAGGCGGCTCGCACGGTTGAGGCTTGCGCGGATGAAAATGCAAATATCATTTATGGGCAGATCATCGACGAAGAAATGGGCGATGCAGTACGCATCACGGTTATCGCTACGGGCTTTAAGATTAATACACCTAAACAGGCTTCTCTCGACTTTTCGCGAAAAGATCTCTTTGCGTCAACAGAGTCTGCGTCAAGTACGCAAACGAGCTCTGCAGCCTCTAGTGCCTCTGCGTCGAATGTGGGGTCAAGTTTCTCAGGCTCGAGCTACTCAGGACCGTCGGGTCGTTTTGCTGATGAGGACTATATCCCCGATTTTCTGAAGCGCCAGCATTAATAAGACAAGCCTCGTTTAGACCTATGAGTCTTATGGCTTACCATAAACCGTTACCTAAGCCTCTTTTTGCTCTGCAAAAAGAGGCTGGTTTGTCTTTTCTGACAGATAACGCGCTTTTTGAAGCGTGCGGTGTGCGTGTCGCGTTTTCTGCAAGAGCAGGGGGTGTGAGTAAGGGCGCATACGCTAGCCTCAATGTAGGTGCACATGTAGGCGACGAGTACGCAGCGGTGCAAGAAAACCGTGCGCGACTCGTGCGCGCGTGTGGTGCGAAAGATATGGCGTGCATTGTGCCACGTCAGGTGCACGGTACCAATCTGGTGTTTGTGGAAGACAAAAAAGACCTCACATGCGTACAGAGTAAGGCAAGCGAGGGTGCTGATGGACTTATTGTCTCAGCAAAAGGAGTCTGTGCGCTTATGTGCTTTGCTGACTGCTTGCCACTTATCATCGTTTCACCTTCCGGGCGTTTTGCAGTTGCACATGCGGGTTGGCGTGGTGCGCTTGCTCATATCGCTAAAAAAGCTGTGCTTGCGCTCGCGCAAGTCGATGAGGGGTGTGCAACGGGAGACTACAATGCCTATATTGGTCCGCATATCCGCTCGGAATGTTTTGAGTGCGGAAGTGATGTGTGCGGTGCTTTTGTTGACGCGTTTGGTGCAGGGGTTTCGCCTGCACGAGACCATGTTTCTCTTGCGTTTGCGGTAGAAAGTGACCTTGTAGCAGCCGGTCTTTCGTGTGAGCGCATAAGCGACGTAGGTGTCTGTACGAAGTGTCAACACGACGAGTGGTTTTCATATCGAGCAAGTGGCGGTGAGTGTGGTAGGCACGCTGCCTTGTGCTTTTGTGATAGATGAGGAGTAAATCATGGGAATAAAAGAGCGTTATGAGAGTGTATCGGAGCGTCTTGCGCGTGTATGTGTCGAGGCTGGGCGCGACCCGCGTGAAGTGCGGCTAGTGGCTGTATCTAAAACGGTTGGCGTAGATGAGGTACGTGAGGCTTGCATAGCAGGAGCGCTTGATTTTGGTGAAAACCGACCTGATTGCATTTTGGAAAAAGCACATGCGATACCTGAGGCAAGATGGCATTTTATCGGCAATGTACAATCGCGGCGTATAGATGATATCGTGAGTGTCTCTTCTTTGGTGCATTCGCTCTATCAAGTGCACCATGTAGAAAAGTTTGAAGCGGCGGCTGCGCGGATGGGCAAGGTACAAGATGTGCTTTTGGAGGTAAATGTGTCAGGTGAGGCTAGCAAAAGTGGCGTTGCTCCAGATGACGCAAAGGTACTCCTTGATGCTTG
>CAYNWQ010000300.1:0-1748 GCA_964400955.1 uncultured Gordonibacter sp.
CAAGATAAGTAACAATTTCTTTATATCCTATAGCCTGAGGAGCGGTTATACCCAAGCGAAGACCTTTATCTAAAAGACTTTTTACCTCATCAACTAATCCCTCTTCAAACATAGCATCTATACGAGCGTCGATGCGCTTAACGAGCAATGCAGGTTTTATCGTAATCCCCACAAATACAGCAGGCACCGCTTGTGAAATATGTGCAAGATTTTCCTTTTGTACAGCGTAAGATTGTCCACATTCGAGTAGCTCAAAAGCTCTCACAACGCGTCTTACGTTGTGAGGGTGTATAACACGTGCGCTTTCGGGGTCTCGCTCTAAAAGCAACTGCCACAAAGCATCTTCACCATGTTCTTGAGCGTAGCGCATGTAAGTTTCTCGAACTGAATTTTCAACTTGTTCGCCGCGGGGAAAATGATAGTCATCAATTGCAGCTCTTACGTAAAGACCAGTTCCTCCAGCTAAGATGATACGCTTGCCTCGTTCATTGATATCTTCGAAACACTTTCGCGCATAGTCTTGATAAAGCGCGGCTGAAAAAGCAGTTCCTGGCTCCACCAAATCAAGACCATGATGAGTTACCCTACGTTCACACTCCTTGACTTTACCAGTGCCAATATCCATGCCCTTATAGATTTGCATCGAGTCGGCGCTGACCACTTCCCCACCAAGATACTCTGCAAGCATTTGTGCAAGCTCAGACTTCCCTGTCGCCGTCGGTCCTACGACACACATTACAGGATGAGTGAGAGTCAAAGCAAGACTGGTATCACTAAGGGGACTTGCACAGCAATCTGTAGTATCATCCACGTTGATCGTCCGATCTATTCAACTATACTACCTTGCAGATACCATGTTTTGGCTTCTTCTACTAACATCCGTACCACAGAGCCACTCAATTGCTCAATAGATTGCCCTTCGGGAATGATTGCATGCACGGTTTGGTTTTTAGGTGTCTTTCCGCTGAGCATACGCGCATCACGTTTAGACACGCCCTCAACGAGAACGTCTACTACGCTCCCCTTGTCTTTTTGGTTAGCTATAAAGGCGTGCTTTTGCACAAGCTCAACAAGACGGTCAAAGCGTTTTTGTATCACTTCATGTGGTGTATCATCAGGCATTTTTGCAGCAGGGGTGCCTTCGCGTTTCGAATAGATAAACGTGAAAACTTGATGGTATCCCACTTCATCAATAAGTTGATAAGTGTCTTCAAAGTCACGTTCGGTTTCACCAGGAAAACCAACAATAATGTCAGTCGAAAGAGCAATATCGGGACAAACCTCGCGTAATTTCTTGATTAAAGAAAGATAGTGCTCGCGCGTATAGCGCCTGTTCATCGCCTTTAAAATATCATTTGAGCCTGATTGGACCGGTAGGTGAAGTGCAGGCATCAGCGAGCGCACATCACCAAACATTTCAATTACCTCATCAGAAAGATCTTTAGGATGACTCGTTGCAAAGCGCAAGCGCTCAATACCCGTTTTGTCAACAGCACGTATAACATCAGCAAAGCGCGGGCTACCATAGAGATCGCGGCCATACGAATTTACATTTTGCCCAAGGAGGGTGATTTCTTTCACGCCACCATCAACGTATGCTTGCGCTTCACTCACGATGTCTTCAAGGGGGCGAGACTTTTCGCGACCACGCACATAGGGAACAATACAGTAGGTGCAGAAATTATCGCATCCAATCGTGATAGGAAGCCATGTAGCCCAGTCATGCTCGCGGTCAGTTGGTAGACTCG
>CAYNWQ010000301.1:0-1748 GCA_964400955.1 uncultured Gordonibacter sp.
GAGCAATTCTGCGCGCGCATAAGAAATGCTTCTAAATCTTCTTGGTTTGCTATATACACCAGATTGTCCTTCAAATACCTCTCTAAAATGTTGTAGTATGCATAATAGCAAGAGAAAGGCTATTTGTGAAACTACTTGTTATCAATAATCTTATTTCAGGCTACCGCGAGGGAGCCATCTATGACTTCATCCGCTCATTTGCAAAAGACAGCGATGAAGTATGCTTGCGCTCAACTGACGGTACAACCGATGTAAGCGAGCTACTCCATGATGCAAATACCTTTGATGCGGTGGTTGCAAGCGGAGGCGATGGCACTGTCGCAACAGTAAGCTACTTGCTCGCAAACACTAACATTCCAATCTTGCCCTTTCCTGCAGGCACCGCAAATTTGCTTGCACTCAATCTCGTCTCGCCTAACGAGCCACACGCTTTAGCAAAAATGCTACGCACGGGAAAAACGCTTGATTTTGACCTTGGAGAAATTGAGGTCGGTGACAAGCGTTTTGGCTTTGGCATAATGGCAGGTGCTGGATACGACGCTACCATCATGCATGGAGCAGAAGGTGCCAAACGGCTCCTCGGCCCTATGGCTTATTTTTCTGCTGCACTTTCAAACCCGCTCCCTCAAAAAGCAAAATTTAGCCTTGAGCTCGATGGTAAAACCATCGAAAGCGAGGGGGTTGGCATACTCATCGTTAACTTTTCCAAGATACAGTTCGACATTTCAGTCACACACGAAAACCAACCACGCGATGGACTGCTCGATGTAGTGGTTTTGCATACCCAAAACGCCTTTGGTCTTATCCCTGCCTTTTTAGCTGGCTGGCTCGACCGCGGTGGCGACTTTCCTGAGCGCACTGACTCTTTGGAAATTCACCACGCGCGAAGTATAGGAGTTGTAGCTGACCCACCACTTGAAGTGCAATACGACGGTGAAGCGACACGCATCTTGACGCCCTTTTCTGCACGCATCATGCCACACGCAGCGCGCTTTGTCGTGTGCGAAGAATGTCTTGAACTTTTTGGCGAGGGTAGCGCTTCTGACACGCGAAGCTAAGTTGCAAGCGTGCCTGCGCGCATTTGCATGCAACGTCTGCAGCAGCATCCATATGTGGCGTCTAGAGTCCACGCGCGCTTGCAAGCATGCCTGTGCGCGCAGCGTCCGTATACGACATCTAAAGTTCGCGCTACCTAGCTCTCCATATTTTCGCGATAGCGCTCTATTTGCTTTTCGGGGTCTGCCTTATAGCACTCCTTTTGCCACTTGAGCAGGTTTTTGTTGTAACGCATTTGCACAAGCTCGAGCACCACGCAAAATACCATCGCGAAATACACCATGAGTTTTTCGAGAGGCATACTCAACAACTCAACGCCGGTATGCAGGCCTACGCTATCAACAAAGAGCAACACACCGATTGCTACGATAAAGGTAAGTGCAAGCATTTTCATCTCAGGATGGTTGTTGATAAAGTCCGAGATAGGGTCAATAAAAATCATCATCATAAAGACTGCCAGCATTACTGCCAATATCATAATAATAAGATGGTCTGCCATACCAACCGCTGTGATAACGGAGTCGATAGAAAACACGACATCCATGACCATGATAGTACCAACAGCTTGCGGAATGCCAATAGTGCGTAATGCAGCATGCTCCTCAGAATGCTCAGCCTTTTCTTCGGTCAGCGAAAGCATCTCATGCAGCTCAGATATGCCCTTATAGATAAGGTAAGCTCCACCTAAAAGC
>CAYNWQ010000302.1:0-1738 GCA_964400955.1 uncultured Gordonibacter sp.
GTGTGCCCCCTTGATAAGACCCGGGATATCAGCAACCACAAAGCTCAAGTCACCACTTGTAGCGACACCGAGATTAGGTACCAGTGTCGTAAAAGGATAATCGGCAATCTTAGGACGAGCTGCACTGATACGCGCGATCAAAGAGGATTTGCCCGCCGAAGGCATACCAACCAAGGCTGCGTCAGCCATAAGTTTCATCTCGAGCTCTATCCAGCGTTCCTGCGCTGGCTCTCCGAGCTCAGCAAACGCAGGAGCACGCCTTGTAGACGTAACAAAATGGATATTGCCGCGACCACCTACGCCACCGCTTGCGACCGTCACACGCTCGCCGTCATGAGTAAGGTCGGCGATAAGATCGCCCGTTTCTTTCGTTTCGTCGAAGTACTCATGCACAACCGTGCCAACCGGTACTTTCAGTATGAGGTCATCTCCTGTGGCTCCATACATGCGCGATCCTTTACCATGGGTACCGCGCTGCGCTTTAAAGTGGTGCTTAAATCGATAGTCGATGAGTGACGAAAGAGACGCGTCTGCCTCAACTATGACGTTTCCGCCATGACCGCCATCTCCTCCATCAGGACCACCCTTTGGAACGTGAGCCTCGCGGCGAAACGACATACATCCCGCTCCCCCGTCGCCACCTTTTACGTGTATGCGTACCTTATCGACAAACACTTTTGTCCTCTTTCCAAAAAACAAAAAGCGCCCTCTGCTTTGCAGGGGGCGCCCATAAACAAAGAATCAATACGGCAAGTCGTGAGCAAATAACTTAAGCTTGTGGACGTACATGCACCTTGCGTTTTACGCCGCGCGTAAACTCAAGCGTGCCATCACACAAAGCAAAAAGCGTGTCGTCTTTGCCGCGCCCAACGTTTTCGCCAGGATGAAAATGCGTACCACGCTGACGAACGATAACATTACCGGTCTTTACTTGCTGACCTGCAAACATCTTCACGCCAAGTCGCTGTGCGTGGGAGTCGCGGCCATTACGAGTAGAACCTAAGCCTTTCTTATGTGCCATGAGTATACCCTCCCTTACAACTACTCGGCGTCTGCAGACGCAGTTTCAACTTTTTCAGCTTTTATGGCCTCTGGCTTTTCAGAGTCGGCCTTAGCCGCCTTTGGAGCCTTAGCAGGCTTTGCAGCTTTTTCAGCTTTTTCAGCTTTTGCAGCTTTAGCGGCACCTATTGACTCAATCTCAACACGCGTAAGATACTGACGATGGCCACGCATCTTTTTGTAGTTCTTACGCTTCTTAAATTTAAAGACAATCTTTTTCTTGTCTCTAAATTGCTCGAGTACAACAGCGGTCACCTTTGTAGCCGCAGCTTTTTCAGGATCAGCCTCAACCTTGTCGCCGTCAACAACACAAATTGCCGGCAGCTCAACTTTATCGCCCGGTGCTGCATCTAACTTTTCAATATTTAGCTTGTCGCCGGGGGCAACCTTGTACTGCTTGCCACCAGTTTTCACGATTGCGTACATGTATTTCTCCTTGAATGTGTCAAAACGCAAGGCGATATCTTATCAGCGAAAAAGACGCCCGTCAAGCAGATTTGTATCTTTTTTTACTTCCATCGCCCTTTTTACACAACCTACATCTTTCACCCGCCAAAGTCACCCGCATCGAGTGCTCTTTTTGGATGCAAAAGCGCTCGACCTATTAATTAGTGTGCGCTTTTGCGTATGCGTGCGTACTCTATGGTAATATCTGGCGGGTTGGCGACTACACGCAAGT
>CAYNWQ010000303.1:0-1729 GCA_964400955.1 uncultured Gordonibacter sp.
TAGACGAGAAAGTAGTAGTGGTGGTGGGACGCTTATAGAAAGTCCAGTAAAGGCGGCCTATATCATAAGAAAGCTGCGAAAACTGAGATGAGGTCTCAAGCGAGGATAAGTTGGCTTGATACACCTCATCAAGCTGCTGCTTTTCTTCATCTGAGAACGTGCCGTCCATCTCAAAACACGCAATCAAGCCTTCGTAGGGCTCTATGTCGCCTGGTTTAAGCTTAATAGCGGCTAAGTAAGAACCCTCGGCGCCACCTGGTTTTTCCTCAAGGTTTTCCCAGTCTATACCAAGCGTTGCGTCGCCCGGATTTGTTTGCATTTGGTTGTTTGCAAGCTTTATCTGCTCTTCAAATTTTTCGGTAACCGCATTACCATAAAGAGCCATAAGTCCCACACCTGTAAGCGCAAGCACGACCGAAAGCGCAGCACTTATAGCAAAAGCAAGCACTTTACGTTTTTGTTTGGATTTATATTCTTGAGTAAGTTCTTCGTAGATTTCTAAATCCGAGGCAAGCTCTTCACAAGACTGATAGCGCAAAGGCCGGTCAAGCTTGGTACATTTGGGGATAATGACCTGCGCAAAGCCTTCGCCAACATTAGGATTAAGTGTACGCACATCGGGAATAGGCATGCCTGAGGGCGCCTCACCCGCAAGTAAATGCCACATGGTGGCACCAATGGAGTAGATGTCACTTGCCGCATTAGTCTGCGCATTGCCATATGCCTCAGGCGGAGCGTATCCTTCGGTACCAAAAGAGATAGTGTCATGGTTTTGGGTATCTTTATACTCACGAGAAACGCCGAAGTCGATAATCTTTACGTAGCCGTCAGGATGCAACATCACGTTTGCAGGCTTCATATCCCTATAAATGATAGGAGGATTTTGGTTGTGCAGATACCCCATCACATCGCATATCTGCAGCATCCATTTTTGTACATCAGCTTCACTCTGAGGACCCTCTGTGCGCACAAGCTCAGCGAGCGTTTGACCAGGCACGTGATCCATAACGATGTAAATGAAATTTTCGGTTTTTTCGACATCAATGATATTAACGATGTTGGGGTGATCAAGTCGAGACAATATGTCAGCTTCACTCGCGAGGGATTGTTCGATAGGACGCCCGGCAGGGTCTTTTTTCCGTCGGTCAACCTCTTTTACTGCCCACTGTTTGTTAGTGAGCTGACGATCTGATGCGAGAAAGACCCTACTCATGCCGCCTTTTCCGATGAGATTGAGTATCTCATAGCGGCCTTTAAGCACGTCTCCTTTGCGTAGACCCGTGCTGCCCGAAGCTCTATTTGAAGCTACCATGCCTCGCCTCCTTTTCGCACGCCAAGTAGGCATGCAGTGATGTTGTCGCGCTCTTTTCGCTCCATGACCAGATTGACCGCGTCTGCTAGGGCTGCCTGCGCACGCGTCACAAAAGGAGCACGCGCGTCATCTGCTGATACCTGAGGAGAAACAGCCGGCGCAGTTGTATGCTCGGGAGATACTGCCGCTATCGCCTGCCCAGAAAACTTTTGCACAAGCTCATCGTCAGTCAGCACATGACGAAAACCATCGCTGCATAAAAGGTAGTTTGCCCCCGGGCGCAAAACGCCATGGACAACTTGCGGGCGCACTTCTTTTGATGAACCGATGCACTGCAAAAGCACGTTTCTTTGCGGATGGGTCAGAGCTTCTTGTGCGCTCATACGCCCCGCTGCCACCTCGCGATGCACAAAGGTC
>CAYNWQ010000304.1:0-1727 GCA_964400955.1 uncultured Gordonibacter sp.
CATGCTACATGTGACTCTCGGTCTCTCTGTCCAGTGTCGCACAAATGTGGCGCTTGTACGCTTATCGATGTGCCTTATAGCGAGCAGCTGATACAAAAGCAGCAATTTGTAGCAGAGCTTTTCGATGGTATTGCGCCAGAGTATGCCATCGTTGAGCCCGTACTAGGGATGGATGAACCCTATCACTACCGCTCAAAAGTGACGTCTCCTTTTGCGCCAGGGAAAAAATTGCCAAGCCGCGGTATACACTCGCGCGGTGATGAGGGTGTTTCACGCGGCGATAAGGATGCTTTGCGCAAAGGTCTCGCGTGCGAGCAAGATACGCACAAGTGCAACGTAGACGAGCAAGATACGCGCAAAAAGACAAAAAAAGGCACCCAGGCACCGGCTAAACGCGAGATACTCACTGGTATGTATGCAGCTCACACGCACAAACTTATCCCCACAGATGAGTGTCTCCTTGAAAACACCCAAGCCAAAGCGGTTATCTTAGCGATTCGAAAGCTTATGTATCGCTACGACATCGCTCCCTACAACGAAGACACCAATGCGGGCTTTATGCGCCATGCAGTGGTGCGCGTCGGCCACGAAAGCGGGGAAGTGCTCGTCACGCTGGTCACAAACGCGCGCACGTTTCCTTCATCGCGCTCTTTTTGTCGCGAGTTGGTAAAGCTTTGTCCTTTCATCACTACCGTGGTGCAAAACGTAAACTTGCGTCAGACTAACGTCATCCTTGGCACCGAAGAGCATACGCTTTATGGTCCTGGTTTTATACTCGACACGCTTTGCGATTTGAGTTTTCGTATCTCGTCGAGCTCGTTTTATCAAGTCAACAGCACACAAACCGAAGTGCTTTATCGCTCTGCGATAAAGCTTGCGCAGCTCACGGGCAAAGAAACGGCGATAGATGCATATTGCGGTACAGGTACTATTGGCCTTGTGGCGGCGAAAAACGGTGCGGCGCGTGTAATCGGCGTGGATAGTGTGGCATCAGCTATCCGCGATGCGCGGCAAAATGCTGCCCACAATGGCGTCGAAAACGCAGAGTTTATCGCAGCCGACGCGGGAGACTTCATGCGCAAGCTTGCATCTGGTGCTAAGAGTTCTACCCAAGAGCTGGCGGCCAGCGTGAAAGGTTCCACCCGAGAGCTAACGGCCGGCGCGAGGTTCTCAACCCGAGAGCTAACGGCCGGCGTGACGACCTCAAACACACTCAACCCCACGTGTACAGTGCTTTTCATGGATCCGCCCCGTGCAGGTGCAAGCAAAGATTTTCTCGACGCAGTATGTGCGCTCGCACCCGCGCGCATCGTCTATATCTCGTGCAACCCGCAAACCCAAGCGCGTGATGCAGCTTACCTCGCGCGGACAGGATACACAATCCAAAGAATCCAGCCGGTCGACATGTTTCCCCACACAGACCATGTGGAGACGGTAATGTTGATGTCACGTGTTAGCAATGAGCAGGGCACAGACCTAGCATAATGTGAAGTGGGAGCTTGCTTACAAAGGCACATTTATGCGAAGGGCTGTATGTGGCGAATGCCGCGGATGATGATTACCTGCTGCAATGATGGTACAAGACCTGTCATATTCAAAATAGAGAGAATTGATATCCCGGAGAGTGAAGAAGAAAAGCAGTGGTTGGAGAAACAGAATTTCAAGAACACCACAGAGGATGCTTATACGGGATAAAAGATAAGCTCCCCATCACTGGATGATTTCTA
>CAYNWQ010000305.1:0-1716 GCA_964400955.1 uncultured Gordonibacter sp.
AAAAAAGTTTTCCGGCTTGAGGCGCACTATCAGCTCTTCGGCCGCGTCCCCGTTGAGTATGCATGCCGCGAGCACAGACTTTTCTGCTTCGATATCTTGGGGGATTTGCCTGTTTCCATTTTGCGATGACACTTGGTTATCGAAACTGAGATTTTGTGTACGCGTATAGCGAGTGTTGCTAGTATTTTGTTGTTTCATGTGGAAAGACTGCGGCATGGATTTTTCCTTACTTCTATCGCGTACGTTTTATTTTCGCGTTTATGATACCGCATAATTCGTCAAACGTAGCCGCATCTCACAGAGTATTTTTCACACCAAAATTGCACGACTTGGTTGTCCACATTGCATCAAAAAACCCCTCTGCTAACCACGTGGGAACAAAGGGGTTTTCCACTGTTTCCACAGCTTACGTTGTGGAAAATATTATTTTGCTCGTTTGTGTTTTACTTCACAAATTTTGCGCTTGCAATTTCGCTACTTGCTCTTACTCAGCAAGTGCAAGTAAGCGCTACTCGGTAAACAACTCGATACGCGAAAGCGCGTCGACCCTACTCAGCAGGTGTCTCGACGGGTTCTTCAGCAGGTGCTGCCTTTGCCTCTTCTGCAACAGGCTCTGCCTCGGTTGCTTCCATAATCTCAGGGCCACCAACTAGCACCTTTACTGCGCCTTTTACCTCGCGATAAAGAGAAATAGTTACCGTGTGCTCGCCAGCAGTCTTGATAGGAGCCTTTAGCTCAACGCGACGTTTGTCTACGTCGATGCCAGCCTGCTCTTTGCAAGCGTCAGCAATCATGCTCGCAGTAACAGAGCCAAAGAGCTGGCCTTCTTCGCCAACCTGAGCGACGATTTTAAGTGTAGTGTTTTCAAGCGCAGCTTTTGTACCCTCGGCGCCCTCAAGGCGAGTAACCTCGCGTTTTGCAATATTGTGCTTGCGGGCTTCGAGTTGCTTCAAGTTGCCCTCGGTTGCTTTAATAGCAAAGCCCTCTTTGAGTAGGTAATTGTTTGCGAAACCAGGAGCTACGTCAATGACATCGCCTTCTCCGCCTTTACCTTTCAACTCCTTTAAAAGGATAACTTCCATGGTGCCTCCTTTGCCTAACGGCCTCTGCGGTCGCCGCGGCCGCTAACAGCAGGTACCGCATAAGGCATCAAAGCCATCACGCGAGCACGCTTGATAGCGTTTGCGATATCACTTTGATGCTGGGTGCATGCACCCGTTACGCGGCGCGGCTTAATCTTGCCGCGATCGGTCACATATTTACGCAGCATTTGCGTATCTTTGTAATCAATGTAGCTCGAGCTATCTTTGCAGAACTGACATTGCTTACGACGCGGCTGCTTTGCGTATTCAGACATTTCTAACCTCTTTCGTAATGCTTAAAACGGAATATCTTCGTCGTAAACTGAAGAAGAGGCATCTATAACAGGAGCATCTGCCATTTGCGCAGGCGCAGCATAGTTGGCGTCATCACCATAGTTTCCGCCGCCGTTGCTGTAGCTGTTGTTGCCACTATACGATGAGTCACCATTGCGGCTCGACATAAACTCAAGCTCGTCAACTATTACTTCAATCTTCGAGCGCTTTTGTCCGTCGCGCTCCCACTGGCTCCAACGCAGCTTGCCTTCAATTGCCACTTTGGTGCCTTTTCTCAAGTAATTTGCTAGAGCGCTTGCTCGCGTACCAAACATAGTGCAGTCGATAAAGTTAGGAAAAT
>CAYNWQ010000306.1:0-1684 GCA_964400955.1 uncultured Gordonibacter sp.
GTCGAGTGAGGGGTTGCTTAAAATCGTGTCGCCTTCTATAGTGTGCGATTTCATTTGTACCCATTCCTCATCGGTAAGCTTGCCGGGTTTATTGAGGATGCTCTCGGGGATTTTGATTTTGCCGATGTCGTGTAAGGCTGAAAGGGTAGAGATAAGCGACACATCAGACTTAGTCAGATGATATTGGTCAGTTATCTCGATAAGCCTGTTGAGCAAGAGGTTTGTGATGGTTTGCACGTTTAAAGTATGGGTGCCAGATTCGTGGTTGCGCGTCTCGATGATATCGCTAAAGATGTTTATCATCACATTGTTTATTTTTTCGCGCTCATAGATTTGTTTTTCAACTTGGTGTACGAGCCGCTTTTGTTTAGCATACATAAAAAGAGTGTTTTCAACACGTTTTTGCACAATGAGCGAATTGAAAGGACGCCCTATGTAGTCTGTTACGCCAAAGTTATAGGCCTTTTCGATAAAATCTTGGCCGCTTTCGGCAGAAATCACAATAACGGGAATGCTTTCAATCCAGAGTTGCTCGTTCATGGTAGCTAGCACGTCAAAACCGTCTTTGTTGGGCATGTTCATGTCGAGCAAAACAAGGTCGATATCATGTATGCTCTGTAGGGCGTCTATTGCCTCTACGCCGTCTGCCGCATAGACAAACTCATAAGCGTCGCCTAGCATCTCGCTTAATATCTCGCGATTTAGTTCAGCGTCGTCGGCTATTAATATTTTGCTTTTATCTGCCATGTGTTCACTTTCGTAATCCGTGGTAGGTGTTTAGCTCTCGGGTTTATATCTGCGCGCTAGCGGTGCGTGCACTCTCTTAGTACTTTATAAACTTCATTTGCATCAACCGGTTTTGAGAGATGGTAGTTCATGCCGGCCTCTATTGTGCGCTTTTGTTCTTCGACAAAAGCATCAGCGGTCATCGCGATGATAGGCACAGAACTTGCATCTGCGCGTCCGAGCGCACGTATTTCGCGCGTAGACTCGAGGCCATCCATGATAGGCATGCGTATGTCCATGATGATGGCGTCAAAAGTAAAGGGCTGAGAGGCTGCAAAGGTGTCAAGCGCCTCTTTGCCGTTAGTTGCAGTGGTGACTTTACAGCCGGCATCTTCGAGGATAATCTTTGCAACGTAGGTATTTATCTCGTTGTCTTCGGCGAGCAAGATATGTGTGCCGTTTAAATCGACGGGATGTATGTCGCTTGATGGTTGGAAAGCGTCTGCGCCGGGGTCTTCGCGGGCAAATATGTCAGCGTAAAACATAACGCGAAACTCGGTACCGCGACCAAGCTCGCTTTTAACCTCAATAGTGCCACCCATTGCTTCAATGAGTCTTTTAACGATAGGCAGACCGAGGCCAGTGCCACTCGTCTCGCTGTTGAGCTGTGAATGTTCACGGGCAAAAGGTTCATAGATGCGTTTTAAAAATTCTTCGCTCATGCCGATGCCATCGTCACGCACTATAAACTCTACTTTAAGTCTATTGTCATCAGCTTCTATATTGTCAACCTCAAACCAGATGTTTCCTCCCTCAGGAGTAAACTTGACTGCGTTTGACAGCAGGTTAAAGAAAATCTGATTGAAGCGCATCTTATCGACAAGAATGGTGTATTCGCCAGGCTTGAGCTCGGGGTGATAGTTGATATGCTTTGCTTCGACAAGAGGTGCAATGACGG
>CAYNWQ010000307.1:0-1677 GCA_964400955.1 uncultured Gordonibacter sp.
CGCACACTCGTTTATACCGTATATCAAAGCATAATGGTCTGCCTTAGTGCCTGTATAGCTCTCTTTGACATAGTATTTATAAGGCGTGCCGTCGGTATCGTTCATGATGAACTTGCCGTTAATTGTAAAGGTGATTTTCCAATTCGCGCCGTCCGACTCACAGTTACATACGGCGTCTTCAACCTTTTTGTCCTCATTCTTAAATGAGTACCAAAGCTCAAAGCTCATCTCGTCTGTTTCGGGACGGGTGTTGAAGAGATTTTTTTGGTCGTTCCAGATCTTTGTGAATTCAAGAGTATCTGTTTCGTACTGATAGGTATTGGTGATGGCGACGCTGCCTTCGTTATTTTCATCAATGGCAACTTTGCCTTCGGGATCGCTCGTATATTCCGTCTTATAACCGTTTATGGCGGTCTCTTCGACTTTATATATGTACTCTTTGTTATTGGGCGCGTAGATGCTGAGAACCGGACCGTTCTCAGACGGGAATGTTGCCGTAACGTCCTTCTGTTTATCTTCCGGAACGGTGCCGCCTTCGAGTGTCACGGTGTCGATCTCTTCCCAGTTTTCGCCGCCGTCATAGCTGCGGAAGAGAGTGAACGTGGCTTCGGGATATTCTGTTCCCGTCACCATTTGGCTCCAGTCCCAATGCTTTTTGACGGTTATGCTGAGAGCACCGCCGCCGGTATATTGGTTCGTAATGCCGTTGGTGCCTTCTATATACTTGATATCATAAGCAGGCAGCTCGGTGATTTCTTTGTAGAGACCTTCTCCCGATGCAGATTCAACCTCTGCGGCATAGTAGTAGAGAAGAGCTCCGTATGCGTCATACTCGGGCAGGTTCTTCCAGCTGAACAAAGTGCCGCCGTCAGAGAGAGAAACGGGAGCAACTTCTTTGCCGCTGACATCCATTGCGGCATGGGCCTGGTCATAGACGCGCTCTTCTCCGTCGCTTCTGCAGAAGAGCATAATGACTATTTTGGGGAGCTGAGTGCGGTCATATCCATCAGGCAGATCCTTCCAGGTTTTTTCGCCGGAATAGCTGCGGGTAGCCTTGCGGGTGTTTATGACCGTGCCGGGTTTGGCTTCATCCTTGTTCTGCGGTACAAAAGCCGCGATCGCAGACTGCGCGTTTCCGAAATACGGGTATACATCCTTTGCGGTATCTCCTGTTTTTTGGGGCTGATTGTCGGTTGTGTTATTATACGTTGAGGAATAGCCGCTGTTTTGCGTGACAATTTCCTCTACGACATAATACTCGTACTCAAAGCCTTCGTCATTGTATCTGTCAAAGGTTTTGCCGGTGAAGGCGCATTGCCAGAAGTAATCGTTTATCCATGTGTCCCACTTGTAATGAGTGGAGAGCAGTTCCGAGGTGCTCTGCCTATCTTTCAGGCGGCGGTATAGCTTGAGGGTGATATCCGGTCTGTTTCCGCTGCCGCTGTCATGCCAGACCTTGTTGACAATAAGGGTACCCGAGCCGCCGAGCTTGTTTGTGATAGTCACATTCATGCTGTCAGGCTTATTGATTTCATCTTCACTCACGTCATATTCCACAAGCGAGGAGGAGAGGACGAATTTCATTTCGTCAAGCGTGATCTTATTGTCATCAAATTTTTCTTCTATACCGTCGAGCACAAGGGCAATTTCTTCTATGCCGTAGCTCAGGAGGACACC
>CAYNWQ010000308.1:0-1676 GCA_964400955.1 uncultured Gordonibacter sp.
GGAGTTTTATGAGCGCGCGTGCGCGGATGAGCAAGCAAATACAGATGCTCCCGAAAAATGTGTCGCTGCTAAGGGAGGCAACTAACCATGAAACAAACGAAAAAAAAGAGCTTTGATGTGTCGAATAACGCGCAAGCTCAAACCATGAAAGAAGCCATTGATTTGGCGGATATCTCAACAGATGAGTTGGCCTTGCTTTGTCGTGATCGTGCAAAAATATACAATATGATGGCAGGGTTGTGCCGAGCGGAAGTGAGTAAAGAAAAATACACCGAGCTTATGGAAAGCTTGTATCCTATCTCAACCGATAACGAAAACATCAACAAAAGTTCTCACTTGATAGCTAGATATTTAAGCCGCAAAAGTGAAGGGGTAACCGAAGAACTCGCAGCCGATTATGCGGCGACTTTTATCGGGCGCGGCTCTAATGGCCACAGTGCGGCCTATCCTTTTGAATCAACGTACACGGCATCAAAACGCCTGCTTATGCAGGGTGCGCGCGACGAGGTGTTGGCGATATATCGCTCACAAGGTCTCGATAAATGCGAAACCTGGAAAAACACCGAAGACCATATATCTGTTGAGCTTGAGTTTATGGAGCGCATGTGTAAGCGCAGTGCTAATGCGTTTGAGCAGGGAAATGTCGATGCCGCAGCGCAGCTTTTCTGTGTGCAGTACAACTTTTTGTGCGACCATCTCAACGCATGGGTGCCCATGATGTCGTCCGAAATGCGTGCCTTTGCGCAAACCGACTTTTACTTAGGGCTCTCTTATATGCTTTTGGGCTACATACAGTTTGATGTTGAGTTTTTCGAAGATATTTTGAGTGAGTGCGTATCGGCGCAAGAAATGAGCGAATCAAATGGTCAAGAGAGCCTAGATAAGGAGATTTCTCAAACAGACGAGGCGTCTGTTCGCACGAGCAACGACATAGAAAAAACTACCAGTGAAAACTTTAAGATAAGCTTTGGCTTTGATGATGATTATATAGATTAGGAGTTGCACTATGACGGCGAAAGCAAATCTGCGTACGCGCATTTATTCGGGGGGAGCAGGGAGTGGAAAGACTCAAAAATTGCTTGAGCAGGCGCAAAACTTGCTTGAGGCCGGTACAGACCCCTCTCGGATTCTGTTTGTATGTGCATCTTCGCCGGCGGTTAAATCTATTCGTGAGAGGTTTGATGCATACGAACACGGCGGAGATGAAGTGCGTGTTGTGTGTGCCCGAGCGCTCCTTTTGCGGCTTTTTGCCGAAGATGACTTTACGAGCCGCCTAGGTTATCGCGCGCGCATTTTGAATCCAGTTGAAGCGCAAGTGATGTTTGAGGATTTAAAAAGTAGCGGCATCAAGCGCGCGCGTATTAGAGAAATGACTGGCTTTTTTGAGCGGACGTATTCTGATATGGCAGAAGATGCTGATGATTTTCCTTTTGAATGGGAAGAGACCGGTATGCTTGATTATGAGCATTCGTACCTGCGTCTCTATAACGCAACAACTGAGGGGCGCGCGGCTTGCATGGTTGCTCGCATGCTCGAAGAAAATATCGGCTTTCGTGAACGTTTTGCCACGGCACATGTTTTTGTTGATGACTATCAGCTCATGTCACGCGCTCTGCAGCATGTTTGTCGATCCCTTGCAAAGGTGTGACTTTGCGTCTCTTTTGACGAACACGATA
>CAYNWQ010000309.1:0-1673 GCA_964400955.1 uncultured Gordonibacter sp.
ACACTCATCTTAAAGCACTCCAAAATATACCAATACAGAATCGGCCTGATTCTTTATGATTGTCATATTATCATATTGTAATAGTTCAATCAATCATCATTTTTATTCTATTTTTGGTATAAAGGAGAAAGCTTAGTCCGCCTGTCTAATTATCTGCTCACCACTTAGTCAGCCTCAAAAAGTTTGCCCACGTCAAAACCGTCCGCAAGACTTGACGGCGCCAAAAGTACCCCCTTGCCGTCTTTCGCGCCCTCATAAGCGAGATTCATTGCACGCAGCTTTAGCGCCTTCGGATTTTGGTCATAAACATTTGCTGCCTCTACAAACATTTCTGAAATGTCTTTTTCCACATCAGCTAAGATAACGCGCGCATTGCGCTCGCGCTCTGCTTGCGCTTCTTTGGATAGAGCATCTTGCAACTCGTGCGGCACCATGATGTCTCGCACTTCCACACTCATAACCGATATGCCCCACTGCTCACACTTTGCACTCATGACCTCTTGCAGCTCGCGATCGATTTGTTTACGACGTAGGGAGAGGTCAGCTAGGTTCACCTGACCTATAGCATCGCGCATGGCAGTTTGCGCAGACCAAAGCACTGCCTTCGGATAATTTTCCACTTCGAGGCACGCTTTTTCGGCATCCCACACCACCCAAAACAAGATAGCGTCCACGTCCACCGGCACAAGGTCGGCCGTAAGCGCAGCTTCAGCAGAAAAGGCCGATGTCATCACGCGGTGGTCGATATGAATAGCAGCGTATTCTGCAAAAGGAATAAGCGTATAAATGCCAGGACCTGCCACGCGATTAAAACGACCAAAACGCAGCACTGCCACACGCTCCCATTGCGGAGCCACGCGCACACAAGCAGCAAGCAAAAGACCCGCGGCGAGCGCGCACACCACCGTTAGTGGAGACAGAAACGGCAAAGTGAGCGCAAATACGAACGCGAAACCTATGGCAAATACGATAAGCGAAAACAGATACACGCCCACACGCGTTGCTTCATTAGGCTCAAGCTCGGTTGTCGCAACCGAGCGCCGCGAATCGACATCGGGGGTGCTTTTTTTCATCTTTGTGCTTCTTAAACTAAATTTCACGGGTTTACCTTTCTCGGTTCAAGCCTAGAGGCGCTACTTTCGCCCTTGTGGGCGAAGGGGCTCAATCTATGCATCCGTATAACCATTTGCCTCAAGACGTTGCTTTACTAAAGGAAGTATTTCCGCACGCGGCATTCCGAGCTCGCGGCATTGCTGGATGAAAGCATCGGCCAAAGAGTCTGCAGCAGTAGTCGCAAGCGAGTCATCTTTGAGGTAGCCATCATGCACAAAAGTACCCCGACCACGCTTGGATACGATGTAGCCGTCGCGCTCGATGTCTTGATATACCTTACTTACCGTGTTGTAGTTAACCCCTACCCCAACAGCCATCTCACGCACCGTCGGCAGCTTTTCACCAAGCGCATATTGACCTGAAGTTATGAGGTAAATGAGGCGATTGCGCAGCTGTAGCCATATAGGGATACCGCTTTCCTCATCAATCGTGATATGTATGTCTTCTTCTGTCACCTAAACCTGCAATCTATATACCTATAACGCTTAAATAGCTCGCTTTTGTCTGTGCCATTTTGTAACGCGCTTACCGCCTTTATCGTGCTCTCTGCGTGAAACCGC
>CAYNWQ010000310.1:0-1668 GCA_964400955.1 uncultured Gordonibacter sp.
TCATGCGATGTCAGCGCAGAAGACATGGCAAGTGAGCTCGGCGTTCCGCTTGAGAAATACCTCAGCTGGGAAGAGACCGGCGAAGATGTGCCCATCTCTGCCATTTATCATGTTGCGTGTAAATTTGGCGTTGAATTTACTGAGATTTTGACCGGTACAGCGGCAAAATTGCAAACTTACCATGTGGTACGCAAAGGAGAAGGCCGCGAAGTTGATCGTTATCCTGAGTATCACTTCGAGGATTTGGCTTGGCGCTACTACGGTAAGATTATGCAGCCTTTGTTGGTAGTACTTGACCCGAGTGATGAACCGGCAAAGATGGTTACGCACTCAGGACAAGAGTTTAACCTCGTGCTTGAGGGTTGCGTCGTTGTAACGTAGTGTGATAAAGAGTTTGAGCTTTACCCTGGTGACAGCATTTATTTCAACCCCTCTTTCCCTCATGGGCAGCGCTGCGGCTCGGATGTGCCTGCTAAGTTTGTCACGGTTATTGCAGAAGAAACTACAAAAAGCAAATAGCCTCTAATACATTACCAATGTCGGCAGCGACTTAAGTGGCTGTGATAGTGAAATACTTAAAAGTGAAATAGAAAGAATTACTTGTGGATTACCTTTTGAAAAAATATTGTCCTCGTATCGAGTTTGATTCCTACGAAGACTTTTTCGAAAATTTTCAAATAAATGTGCCTGAAGTTTTTAACTTTGGTTTTGATGTGGTTGATGAATGGGCACGTGTTGAGCCTGATAAACGTGCACTTTTATGGTGTAATGACCACGATGAAGAACGCTCGTTTACCTTTAGTGACATTTCGCGTCTTTCCAATAAAGCAGCTCATGGTTTTGCGAAACTCGGTATCGGTAAAGGGGATGTGGTCATGATGATACTGCGCCGCCGCTGGGAATACTGGGTATGTGCGGTGGCTCTCTGCAAGCTTGGCGCTACCATCATCCCCGCGACACTGCAGCTGACAAAAAAAGACATCGCATATCGTGCCAATTCCGCTCAGGTTAAAGCAATGATTTGCGTTAATGATGACTATGTATGCACCCAAACTGAGCAGGCTTTAGATGAGTCTCCCTCTATCAAAGAGCGTATAGTCGTTGCGGGCGAGCGCGAGGGCTGGCTGTCTTTTGATAAGCTTATCGAGGGTGAGTCTGAAAACTTTGAACGTCCGGTAGGGGAAGCCGGTGTCACGAGTAAAGACATCATGCTTGTCTATTTCACGAGTGGCACAACGGGTATGGCGAAAGCGGTTTGCCATAATTTTGCACACCCTCTAGGTCACATCATTACCGCAAAATACTGGCAGCAGGTGCGCGAAAACTGCCTGCATATGAGCGTGACTGACAGCGGTTGGGCCAAATTTGGTTGGGGTAAAATCTATGGTCAATGGATATGTGGCGCAACGATTTTTGCTTATGACATGGACAAATTTGTGCCTTTGCGTCTGTTGCAAAAAATCCAGGACTATAAACTCACGACGTTTTGCGCACCGCCTACAATGTATCGTTTTATGCTGCAAGAAGACGTGGCATCTTTTGATCTATCAAGCGTTGAGAACTTTGCTACGGCGGGTGAGCCGCTCAACGCTGAGGTTACTATACAGTGGGAGCGCCTTACGGGCAAAAAGATTCGCGAGGGCTTTGGTCAGACCGAAGGACCGGTGT
>CAYNWQ010000311.1:0-1660 GCA_964400955.1 uncultured Gordonibacter sp.
CATCCGCCGTGCGTCCCCACTACCTGCACACTTCTGCAAGTCGCACCCACGCGCTCGTGGCAGGTGACGGGCGGTGAGCGCGGGTAGCCGGCTACGGGCGGGCGTGGCAGGCGTGATGGGCGGGCGCACCTCACCTCCACCCCCACACCTCTCCACGATTGCGCAACTCCACCACCCATACCACTGCACAACGCCGCACGCGCTCGCCCACACGCTGCGGGGTGTGTCCTTATTCTTGTCGGCGCACTACATACACGCACGCACAATTTCTTGAATGGAACAAATTTCACGCGCTCTTTTTTAAAATTGCCGACCCCTTGAGTGGCTTTTTGCGTTATGCTATCACCGACAGCTTGATTAATAAGGCTCTGGAGGTGAAACTGCGAGATTAAGCGCGCAATACATTCGCAAGTATGCACCAAAGCGCCTGATAATCGAGCTATTTTTTATTCGCTACTAGATGAGAGGTGAGCGCTATGAGCATTACTGTAACAGGACGTAAAATGCCCGTAACCGATGCATTGCGTCAGTATGCCGAAGAAAAGATTGGGAACTCCATGAAAGTCATGGATATCGATCCGCTCGTGGCCGAAGTGGTTCTTTTCGTTGAGAAAAACCCTGCCAATCCGCGCCCTGCTGTGTGCGAAGTCACGCTGCGACCAAAGGGACACATCGTGCGCGTTGAAGAACACGAAGAAGACATGTATGCAGCTATCGACGTTGCTGCTGCAAAAGTGCTGCGTCAGATGAGGAAATACAAGACCAAAGTCATCGACCGCAAAGTGCGCGCAAGCGAGCGTATGGGTGAGACACTGCGTGATGCCCCCACCGGAGAGCTTGACCTTGACCAGCTAATGGATGAACTTTCCGATGACGAGGTAGTACGCGTAAAAGAAATCGAATTTGTGCCGCTTACAGAAGAAGAAGCCTTGGTGCAGATTGATTTGCTTGGACATGACTTTTTTGCTTATACCGACCGCGATACTAACAATGTACACATCCTTTATCGTCGCAATGGCGGCGGATATGGATTGCTTAAGCAAAAAGACTAGCCTAGAAGTACGCTCTGCTAGAGGGCTGGCCGGATTAGATCGTTAACCAAATTAGGAGGTTAGCCGGGTTAGAGGGCAGACCGAGCTAGAAGGTTGACCAATTGAGAGAAACTACTGGAAAAAGAAAGGACACGCTTACATGGACAAAGACGCAGAAATACTCGAAACAATTAAAACCACTCTACGAGACGTAATGGAGATTGAGATTGGTGATTTGAACGAAAACACGACACTCGCGTCACTCAATCTCGACTCGCTTGATATGGTTGAGCTTACCTGCTTTCTTGAGGAAGAGTACTGCATCGATTTTGGTGTCCCCGAGGGACTTAATACCATCGGTGACGTCATAGCTTACGTGAAAGAGCTCGACAGATAGAAGCAAGCTGCTCGATGCAAGCTGCTCGATGCACGCTGCTCGATGCACGCTGCTCGATACGAGCAGCGCCGAAACTGCTAGAGTGTCTAGACTACTAGAGCGCCGAAACTGCTAGAGCGTCTAAACTGCTAGAGTGCCGCTTTTAGTGCCGCAATAGAGTAAAGGCTGCCAAAAGCAACGATTACGTCATCTGCGCCCGCCATTTCGCGGGCGCATTTTATTGCCTGCGCAG
>CAYNWQ010000312.1:0-1637 GCA_964400955.1 uncultured Gordonibacter sp.
AGAGCACACTCACGCAAGAAGGATTTGCAAAAGCGCAGGTGAGATTTGCGTTTATGGGCGCTCTCGCAGGGGCTTTGGTAGGAGTCGTACTGGCTAATGAACTTGCGATAATGCTCGGCCTTTGCGGGGCAGCAGTAGGATGGCTGGCTGTGCCTTTTGCGATAGTGGGGCGCGAACGCGCGCGTGCTGACGAGCTGGAGCGCTCGCTTTCGGAAATGCTTGAAGTGGTGGCTCTAGGACTGAGAAGTGGATTGTCCTTTGATAGAGGGCTTGAGCTTTACGCGCAGCATTTTGACTCTATGCTTGCGCACTCGTGTCGGCTTGCTTCGCAGCAATGGACATGCGGTTTGAAAACGCGCGAAGAGGCTCTGCGCAATTTGGCTGATTCGTATGCGTCAGTTTTGTTTTCTCGCGTAATTGAAAACATTATCCGCTCGTTGCGCTTTGGTTCCTCTCTTGCTGAGAGTCTAGAGTCATCGGCGGCAGATGCGCGCGAGGCATATCGTACGCGCAAGCAAGAGCAAGTAGCAAAAGCCCCGGTGAAAATGATGATTCCTATTGGCACGCTTATGTTGCCAGCTATGTTGCTTTTGGTTGTAGGGCCAGTGCTGCTCGAGCTTATGGAGGGATTTTAATGAGAAAGATTGTGCGTGCAACTTGCGGGCTCATATCTGAGCTCATTTCTGGGCAAGTCGATGCGGTTCTGCAGACAATTTTGTCTAAGAAAAGAAATCAACGTATAGGGAAAAGCTTAAATAAAAAGGACATTTATCAGAAAAGATCTAACAAGAAAAGGAGTGAGTTTGATGGAAAGAGAGAGGCAGAGTGTAATGAAAGTAGTGAGACAGACGAGTGCATCTTTGCGTCAGAAAGTAATCGAAGGGGCATGCAGGGCGCGCGAGAAAACGTTTGCAGGGATGTGCAAGGTGAAGAAAAAACTCCTGAGTGCAAAAGGCCAAGGGACTACAGAGTATGCCATTTTGGTGGGCGTGTTGGTGGTCATTGCTATCCTGGCCATTACGGTATTTCGTCCGAAAATCCAAGAGCTTTGGGATGCGATAGCAGAAGGTATCAACGGGCTGTAGTTTTGCGCTTGCATGCGCGCTTTGCGATGCGCTTGCGTGCGCGCTTTGCGATGTGCTTGCGTGCGCTCTTTGTGGGGCGATTTGTGGGTGCCGCGAGACTCAAAAATGTTTCACGTGAAACATTGTGTGCTCGTTTTTTAGGGCGTCTTAGCAGTGCTTCTGGGCAGGGAACAGTTGAATATGCGCTGGTTATGGCAGCTTTGCTCAGTATTGTAATAGGCCTTGGTGCGCTGTGGCGTGTGTTTGACGCGGGAATACTCGTTGAGCACGCGCTCGCATCAGCATCACATCATATGCAGGCGGTGACACCGGGAGCGGTGGCAGATGTGTTTATCTATTAAACATACAGTATGGGAGGGACCTGCAAGATGAGAAAAGCGGCGAGAAATATGCGGGCACGACGGTTCGGCGATGTGCGGTACCTGTTGGACACGCGATGCGTGTGCGGCGTGCGTCGATTTTGCGGTGTGCAGTGGTTGGCTGTGGCGCGACACTTGGCGAACGCGCGACGACTGCGCGACACGCGACGACTGCGCGACGTGCGACGCTTGG
>CAYNWQ010000313.1:0-1636 GCA_964400955.1 uncultured Gordonibacter sp.
TGCCGTTCGAATTGTTCGCAGGCTTGTTTGTTTAATGTGCATAAGCGGGGAGAAAATGTTGTAAAGCTTTCTCCAAAAGCTTATGAAACCGAGCTTTATTCGGGATGTTGTCTGCGAGGTCTGTCCATACAAGAGCGTACCTATAGCGATAAGCGCGTGAAATATCCACTACGCCGTGTTGAGGGAACGGAGCGAGGCGCAGGAGAGTGGGAGCGTATCAGCTGGGATGAAGCCTTTGAAGAGGTGGGCGCTAAGTTCAGAGAGATTCAGGAAAAGTACGGCAAACAGGCACTTGCGGTTTCTCGCCTAAGTGGTAACGGCTGCTCTCTCAACGGAGCAGGTTCTTTTGTAGCTTTATTTGCCAATGCCACGCAGGCAACATTGCAAGGTTTCAGTATCGATCAAGCTTTTGAATACGCAGCATTTCGTGTAGTCGGGTCGTTTTGTACCAATGAGACAGCTGACGCAGTAAATGCAAAAACCATATTGGTGTGGGGTTTTAATCCGGTATGGGCAAGCCCTCAAACATGGCGCTGCTTCCTTGCCGCCCGCGATGCTGGCGCAAAGATTGTGGTTGTTGATCCGGTGTATTCGGCATC
Organism: uncultured Gordonibacter sp.; assembly: GCA_964400955.1. GTDB lineage: Bacteria > Actinomycetota > Coriobacteriia > Coriobacteriales > Eggerthellaceae > CAJFUR01. The sequence goes on from CAYNWQ010000313.1 coordinate 600, forward strand.
TGCTGCACAAGCGGACAAATATATTCCTGTCAAGCCGGGCACTGATGCCCTCATTGCGCTTGCTTTACTCAACAAAGTACTCAGTGAAAAAACTTACGATGAGCAGTTTTGTAAAACGCGCACAACAGCGCCGTGCTTGGTTCGTCGCGATACAAAAACACTGCTCAAACAGTCAGATTTTGACGGAGAACTGCGTGCCCTCGTTCAGGATTCTAATTCAAGCACATCAGAATACGCGCAGCTTATTGCAGCACGTGCTGCTGCGGGCGAAAGTGAGCGCATCGATGACTTTTACGTATGGGATGCCGAAAATCAAAAGGCTGCTTTATATAGTGAGTGTACAAATCCAGCGCTCTTTGGGTCCTTTGAGGTTGATGGCATTACTGTTGATACCGTGTTTACGTTGCTGTCAGAGCGTGTGAGTGAGTTTTCCTATGAACGCGCACAAGAAGAAAGCGGTATTAGCACCGATGACTTGGACTACCTTTACCAATGCTACACCGAAGAAGGTCCTTTATGGCTTGCGGGCATGTATGGCATAGATCATTACTGGAATGGGCATTTGTGGTCGTATGCTGCAGCAGAACTATCGGGCATTACAGGAAATGTTGGTAAGCATGGTGCAACGTATGGCAGTTTGTGGAATAGCGGTACACAAGTTAGCGTAAATGGTGATTGGTCTAGCGTGCCTGGTAAGGGAGCTTCGAGTGACCTTGTGCCAAACGCAATGCGTGACGTGATTATCACGGGGAAATATAAAGGTGAAGATTTCCCCATCAAAGCAATGCTCATTACTAATGCCAATACGCTTTCTAATGAGCCTGATCAAAACTCGTATCTTAACGAGGTGCTACCCAACTTAGACTACGTTGTCACAATGGATATCGAGTTTACTGACAGTGCGCGCTATGCCGATGTGGTCTTGCCAGTTAGTTTTTGGCTTGAACAAGAAGACATTCGACTCAATAACGGCAATCCTTATTTGGCCATTTCAGAAAAGGCTATCGACTCTCTTTATGAGAGCAAGCCAGACTTTG
>CAYNWQ010000314.1:0-1636 GCA_964400955.1 uncultured Gordonibacter sp.
CAATCTCGACCGTGGCATACACACACAGCTCTACGCTGAACTCTGCAGTATCGCCGCGCCTGACGTGGCACTTAGCCTCGGTGACGACGCTAGCATAGAAACGCGCGCACGTGCTTTCGAGAAACACCTTTTTGACCTCAACAATTTCTATCATGAAAATTACGGCGTGCCGCTCACGCTTGCCGAGATGGGCGTTGAGCGCAGCGTTATACCAGATGTCGCAAAGCAAGCGCGCTACGATGGCGCGGCGCTTTACAATGTGAGCGAAGTAACCCTTGAAGATGCAACTGAGATTTTGGAGGCTGTCTATGAGTAGTTCATTTGCAAGCGCTGCCGATGTCTGTGCCCAAGCGGCACAGATGCAAGAGTATTTCCAAACAGGAGCAACACTTCCTCTTGCGCATCGCAAAGAAGCCCTCATTAACCTGCGCAAATACCTCAAAGAAAACGAGGAACGCATCTTAGGAGCGCTCACGCAAGACCTCGGTAAAGCGCCTTTTGAGGGATACGCAACTGAGCTTGGCATCGTCTATGACGAAATCAAAATATGCCTCAAGCACCTATCCTCTTGGTCGCGCCCCCGTCGCGTAGGCACTCCTATCGTGCATTTCCCTTCGAGCTCTAAGGTGTATGCGAGTCCACTTGGCGTAGTGCTCGTGCTCTCGCCTTGGAACTACCCCATACAGCTCGCGCTTGTGCCTTTAGTAGATGCCATCGCCGCTGGTAACTGCGTCGCACTCAAGCCTTCGCGCACGTCAAAAGCCACAAGCGCCTTTCTGGTCGAGATGTTAGGCGAAGTGTTCCAGGAGGACTTTGTTTGTGCCTTTCCCGGTTCGGGCGATATGAACAACTGGCTGCTTGAAGCTCGCTGGGACCAGATTTTCTTTACCGGCAGCCCAAATGTTGGTCACACTATCATGGCGGCAGCGGCAAAAAACCTCACTCCTGTAGTTTTAGAGCTCGGCGGCAAAAGCCCCTGCATCGTACACAAAGACGCCAACGTGCGTCGCGCAGCACAGCGCATCGCCTGGGGCAAAGGCATCAACACCGGTCAAACGTGTGTGGCGCCTGACTATTTCTTGGTACACGAAAGTATCGCAGATGACCTCGTTACGCAAATCGAAGAATGTTTTCATACCTACTACGGCGAAAACATTTTGGAAAGTGACGAATGGCCGCGCATGATAAACCAGCATCATTTCGAGCGCGTCATGGGGCTCATCGAAAACCACAACCCAGATGCTTATGTTGCGTTTGGCGGACACGGAAACGCCGAGACGTTAAAGATTGAACCGACCTGTTTGCGCGGCGTGACACTTGACGACCCTGTCATGGGAGAAGAGATATTTGGGCCCGTGCTGCCTGTAATCACCTACAAGACACTCAACGAGGCAATCGAGATCGTTCGCCATTTCGAAAAACCGCTTGCAACCTATGTCTTTACAACGAGTAAAGAGGTCGAAGCGCGCATTATCGAAGAGTTGCCATTTGGCGGCGCAACCATCAATGACGTGATCATTCACCTCGCCAACAACCACATGGGCTTTGGCGGTGTTGGTAACTCAGGCATGGGAGCCTATCATGGAAAAGTGGGCTTTGATTGCTTCACACACTACAAGTCGACTTTGAAAAAGGG
>CAYNWQ010000315.1:0-1635 GCA_964400955.1 uncultured Gordonibacter sp.
GTAGACAAGCATTCGTGTTATGCTTGCAAACACGAATTTTGAACCGTAAAAAGGAAACACTCTTATGCAAATAACGCCCGCTGAAATCGCTGAAACACTCGCTATGGTGAGCAAACAAAACCTCGATATACGCACCATCACACTCGGCCTTAACCTGCGCGGATGCACCACTGATAGCGTGCAAACTACTGCGCGCAAGGTCTATGACCGCATGACATCTGCAGCAGAAAAGCTTGTGCCGACCGCAGAGCAGCTCGAGCGCGAATACGGCATCCCTATCGTCAACAAGCGCATCTCAGTGACACCTATTGCAGAAGTATGCGCCGCGGTCACTGAAGCCGACCTCTCCCCTGTTGCACGTGCAATGGATGAAGCAGGTGCGGCTGTAGGCGTAGACTTTGTAGGAGGGTTTTCCGCGCTTGTGCAAAAGGGAGCTTCTCGCACCGACAACAAACTGATGGACTCTATACCCGATGCACTTGCAAGCACCGCGCGCGTATGCTCAAGCGTCAACCTCGGTTCGACGCGCGCAGGACTTAACATGGACGCCATGCTCAAAATGGCACATATTATACGCGCGTCCGCCGAAGCAACCGTAGAGCAAGACTGCATTGGCGCAGGTAAACTCGTAGTTTTTTGCAACGCAGTTGAAGACAATCCTTTTATGGCAGGTGCATTTCACGGGTCGGGCGAAGCCGATGAAGTCATCAATGTCGGCGTGAGCGGTCCAGGCGTAGTAAGAGCAGTACTCGCCGACCTGCCAAAAGACGCAGACCTCACGACCGTCGCCGAAGCGATAAAAGCCACTGCTTTCAAGATTACGCGCGCAGGTGAGCTCATGGCACGCGAGGCCGCGCGTCGTCTGGGTTATCAAAAAGGCATACTCGATTTGTCTTTGGCACCGACCCCTGCTGCAGGCGACTCAGTCGCAGAGATATTAGAGGCCATCGGCGTAGGCACCTGTGGCGGACCTGGCACTACCGCAGCACTTGCCATGCTCAACGACGCTGTGAAAAAAGGCGGCGTTATGGCATCGTCAAGTGTTGGCGGGTTGTCGGGCGCGTTTATACCCGTCTCAGAGGATGCCGGCATGATACGCGCAGCTGAAAGCGGCGCGCTCTGCCTTGAAAAACTCGAAGCGATGACGTGTGTGTGCTCGGTAGGACTTGACATGATAGCGATACCCGGAGATACCTCCGTCGAGACTATATTTGGCATTATCGCCGATGAATGCGCTATCGGCATGATTAACAACAAAACGACTGCTGTGCGCGTCATACCTGCTATCGGCAAATCAGTGGGCGATTACCTCGACTTTGGTGGACTGCTCGGTCAAGCGCCCGTCATGCCCGTAAACCAGTATGCAGGCACGGTCTTTGCGCATCGCGGAGGACGCATGCCAGCACCTCTCAACTCGCTCAAAAACTAAAAGGAGCGCACTATGAGATTGATTATGTTAGGCACAGGGCACGCACTAGTAACGCGCTGCTATAACGCATGTTTTGTCTTAGAGGATGACGCGTCGCAGGATACGAAAGGCTCGCGAGCTCCCCAAGATGCAAAAGACCCGCAAGATGCAAAAGATCCGCAAGCTCTCCAAGATGCAAAAGACCCGCAAGATACCAATACATCGCA
>CAYNWQ010000316.1:0-1634 GCA_964400955.1 uncultured Gordonibacter sp.
CCATGGAATTCGAATACGGCGTCGCAGCTTCAACGCGCTCTGTTGCACGTCTGATTTTTGCGGCCGCAACCATTTGCATGGTGCGCGTGATCTGCTTCGTCGATGCGACGGAGTTGATTCGCCGTTCTATGTCGTGAAGGTTGGGCATAGTCTACCGCCTGCCCTACGAGAACTGTTGCTTGAATGCGTCAATTGCAGCATTCAGTTCAGTCTCGATTGCTTCAGTAAACTTCTTCTCCTTCACGATGTTCTCTAAGATTTCTGGCTTTGAAGCGCGCAAGTAATCTAAGAACTCGGTACGGAAACGCACAACCTCACTAACCGGGATGTCATCAAGATAGCCTCTGCTGCCTGCATAAATAGCTGCAGCTTGCTCTTGAACTGGCATAGGATTGTAACGTCCCTGCTTTAAGAGCTCGGTCATATGTGCACCACGGTTGAGCTGGTCTTGCGTAGCCTTGTCAAGGTCGCTACCAAACTGCGTAAATGCTTGCAGTTCGCGATATGACGCCAAGTCAAGACGCAAAGAACCTGCAACTTGCTTCATAGCTTTAATCTGCGCAGAACCACCTACACGCGATACCGAAATACCTACGTCAACTGCCGGGCGTTGTCCTTGGAAGAACAAGTCAGTAACCAAGAAGATCTGACCGTCAGTAATAGAAATTACGTTGGTAGGAATGTAGGCAGAAACGTCGCCTGCTTGCGTCTCGATGATAGGCAATGCAGTGAGTGAGCCAGAGCCGTTTTCCTCGGAAAGTTTAACAGCACGCTCGAGCAAACGAGAATGCAAGTAGAAAACGTCGCCAGGATAAGCCTCGCGTCCCGGTGGGCGACGCAAAGTCAAAGACATCTGGCGGTAAGCAACAGCTTGCTTTGAAAGGTCGTCATAGATGCAAAGCACGTGACGTCCGGGGTTCTCAGCAGAAGCCGGCTTGCCGTCTGCACCGTTGTACATAAAGAATTCGCCAATAGCAGCACCAGCCATAGGAGCGATGTACTGCAAAGGAGCTGAGTCAGAAGCAGTAGCCGAAACGACGATGGTGTAATCCATAGCACCGTAACGGTCAAGTGTCTCTACAACCTGCGCAACCGTAGAAGCCTTTTGGCCAATAGCTACGTAGATGCAGATCATGTCCTGACCTTTTTGATTGATGATAGCATCAACCGCAATAGCGGTTTTACCAGTTTGGCGGTCGCCAATGATAAGCTCGCGTTGACCGCGGCCAATAGGAATCATTGAGTCGATAGCCAAAATACCCGTCTGCATAGGCTCATGGACGGGTTGACGGGCGATAACGCCGGGAGCCTTAAACTCAACCGGACGCATACCCTCTGCTTTGATAGGGCCTTTGCCGTCTATCGGCATGCCCAAAGGATTCACAACACGACCAAGCATCTCGTGTCCCGAAGGAACCTCCACGATGCGGCCAGTAGTGCGCACCTGGTCGTTCTCCTTGATTGCTGTGACGTCACCAAGGAGCACGGCGCCGACTTCGTCTTCTTCGAGGTTTTGAGCCAAGCCATATACAGTCTTGCCGCCTGCCCCAACAAATTCGAGAAGCTCACCGGCCATAGCACCCTTTAATCCGTCGATACGGGCAATACCGTCGCCAATCTGGATGACGGTGCCA
>CAYNWQ010000317.1:0-1627 GCA_964400955.1 uncultured Gordonibacter sp.
AAACTTTACATGACTATGTTATGTCAGGCGAGGCGTGTCCGGCTCATCTGGCTCCAGGCCGTATCGCTATCATGTGCGTGGGGAATCGTTTGATGCTAGATGACGGCATTGGGCCGGCTGTCTTTGACGAGCTTACTGCGCATTGGGATATCCCTCAAAACGTTGAACTTTTTGATTTGGGTTGCCTTACGCTTGCCATGATTGATAAGGTAGAGGCTTTCGACTTGATAATCACGGTGGATGCTGTAGACGGTACGCAAAACCCTGCGGGTACGGTTTTGCGCTATGCGCCGGAAGTCATGGCGAGGCACGCTGGTATAAACGCAAGTCTGCATGACTTAAAGCTCATCGATCTTTTTGATGCGGCGGCACTTTTAGGCTATACCGCAGAGGGGCTTTGTTTGGGTGTGCAAGTCGAAAACGCAAGCCCCGCGTGCGTAACTGAGGGGTTGACGCCTGCGGTCTATGACGCGCTGCCTTTGTTGGTTGAAGTTGTTGCGGGCGAGTGTGCGCGCATGGGTAGTCCTCTATCGCGCAAGGCTTGAGCGGCGCAAGGTTTGCGCGTCCGTACGGGCTTTTATGCGTGATTTAACGCACGTGCAGGGCTTACTCGCAAAATGTAAGCCGTCTCGTTACTTTTTCCCACAGCTTGGACAAAGGTCGCCCAAAAAGCAGGTCTCACAAAGAGGCTTGCGTGCGATGCATGTTTCACGACCAAAAAGCACCCATTGATGATTGATAGGTCCCCACATCTTTTGTGGGTATATCTTGAGTAAGTCTTGCTCGGTTGCAAGCGGCGTGTCTGCGCTGCTCAAACGCAGTTTATGCGCTATGCGAAATACATGTGTGTCGACTGCGATGCCTTCTGTGATACCAAAACCTTCATTCATGACGATATTAGCAGTTTTGCGGCCGACTCCAGGGAGTCGCTGTAGCTCGGCCATAGTGTGGGGCACTTCTCCGCCAAACTCGCTTACAACCATCTGCGCGCAGCGTATGCAATTTGTCGCTTTCGTATGGAAAAAGCCAAGTGAGTGCACTATCTTTTCCACCTCACGCACATCTGCTTGTGCGAGGTCTGCGGGTGTCGGGTAGTGCTCCCACAGCACCGGAGTTACTTTGTTGACCGCTTTGTCGGTCGTTTGTGCTGAGAGTAATACCGCGATTGTCAGTCGAAAAGGGTCACCTTCATAAACAAGTGCACATTCGGCATCCGGATAGTGCTCGCACATACGCTCTTCAATCTTTTGAGCACGCGCGCTTTTTGCGCGCATAGACTCTCGTGGCATGGACTATCCTTTCTCACTCGGGTATACAAAAGTGTAGCCTAAAAATGCTTGCGTGAAAAGAGTGTAGCTAGTGCGTTCGAGCCTTTGTGTAAATCGCACGCCCGCTGTGTTCAAACCTTTATGAAAAGAGTGCGCCTTGCGAGCCTTGTGCATATGTTTATGTAGTAAACTTGACGCTATGCAACTTAGATGCCGCTCGTAGAGCGGCTTTTTGTGCGTGCGTAGCAAAGAGGACGTATGTGTCAGACATACATCCTGTGCTGCTGCGTAGCGTTTTGTATTCGCGCAGCAGACAAGAAAGGACAAGCCGTGCTTATAGATGCTCTTGCATTTACCCT
>CAYNWQ010000318.1:0-1606 GCA_964400955.1 uncultured Gordonibacter sp.
AATACCGTGCGCATATCGGGAGATGACCGCATACTCACTGCGCGAGCTATCTACGAATACGGATGTGAGCATGGAAAATACGCGTGGTCAGATACGTTTGTCGTAGCGCGTGCAGACTCTTTCCCTGATGCACTTTCCCTCTCTGCTTGGGCGGCGGGAGCACACTGCCCGCTGTTTTTAGTAAGCGCAGGTGAGGATATACCTGAGTGGCTTTCAGGCCTGGTACAAAGCGGCAAATTTGAACGTGCGCTTATCGCAGGCGGCACTTCTGCGGTCTCTGTGCAAGCAGAAAACACACTCAGTGCCTCTCTTGGCGCGAGTGGCGTTGTGCGCTTTGCGGGAAACGATCGCTACGACACGAGCGCCCAATTTGCGCGCTGGGAAATCGAGCAGGGGGCAAGCTTGAGCGGTGTTTGTATCGCGACAGGTGAAAATTTCCCTGATGGTCTTTCTGCATCTGCGCTCGCTGCTACACGCTCATCGGTTGTACTTTTGTGCAGCGATGATACGTCGTTAATGCGACCTGCGCATTTGCTTTTAGATGATTATAAGACCTATACTATGCGCGTGAGTTTTATGGGGGGTACGAGCGCAGTACCTGAGTCTGTGCGTACAATGGTTTTTAAAACACTAGACTGGCCAAGTGATATAGATGTCAGGTGTCCGTAGTTGCTGGGTGACTAGTGACTTTGCACTCAGAGGCTGCCGGACTATGATAGTTTTCAGGTGTCTGTAGTGCGCTTGTAAATAGATGGATTGTTTGAAAATGATGAAACGAAAAGAGGAGAAGATGGAGCAACAAAATATGTTACGCGAATGCAAAGGCAAACACGCATTAAGAGCAGCATTTATCTCTATCGTGTTAATATGCGCGATGTTTGTGTGTGTGCCTGGTGCTTTTGCGTCTGAGGATGAAAGTGCAAGCGCCGACGAGGTGAGCGCGCAGTCTGCAGGAGATGCTTCGGCAGCAGTATGGGATGGCACTATCGATGTTTCTTGGTATGATCGCGATGCAACCGAGTTTACTCTCACTACTCCAGCTCAGTTAGCTGGTCTTGCCGCTATAGTAAACGGTTGCTATGACGGTACGCCTACGGTTGTAGGTAACCCCATTTGGATTAGAAATGAAGCTGGTTATAACGCTGAGTATTGTTATGGGCGTGATAGTTTTAAAGGAAAAACCATACGTCTTGGCGCAGACATCGACATGGGTGGTGTCTATGATGAAGCGACTGGTACGTGGTCAGGTCCGCTTTACATGCCAATAGGTGGACAATACCTCATGTATACTGAAAAAGGAAACATGCAGTTGAGTGCATCTTTTTCGGGTACTTTTGACGGATGCGGGCATACGGTGTCTCATATCTATACGCTGCGTACAACAGGATCTTTTTCTGAAGAGCAAGCGGTTGGACTCATTGGCCGTCTTGGCAACCACGACAAAGACGATCAATCGATGTGGGCGGTTTCGCCTACGGTTAAAAACGTGCGTGTAACAGGCTATATCAAAGGCCGCAGAAGCGTGGGTGGTATCGTTGGTAAAATGGGTAAAAGTACAGGTGGTTGTGTTATCTCAAACTGCGTAAACCTTGCAACGGTAGGCAGT
>CAYNWQ010000319.1:0-1584 GCA_964400955.1 uncultured Gordonibacter sp.
GCTCGCCGCGGGTTTGCCCTCGTTAGATATGCGCGGTAAGACGGGAGTGATATAAGGCTCGGGGTGTTCAAAACGTACGCAGGGCAACTCCTTGCAGCGCAGGTCGGGGCTGATGCGCTTCTCGTGTGCAATCCATATGTTGAGCAGGCGTTCGGCGAGATGCCCTGGCGTGCGCAGAGCTTCTTTGCTTAAAGTCGAGGTATCCCATTGCTCAGTAAAGCTGAAAAGCAGCGGGAAAAGCCACGAGCAATATCTCTCAAAAAATTCTTTGCGCATGATAAACATGTTGCAAAAACACGACTTGTAACCCTGCAAATAGGCGCGCGCGTCTTGCGCGTAATCGGGATATTTTTCCTCAAGTATTGAAATGATGCTATCTAGGTGCTCTATTTTAAGATAGGGCGCGCGTTTGTAATGGTCGTAAACACTTTCATATTTTTCAGGAAAAGTGCGCACGTCTTTGACGGTGGTGGTGATGATATCAAAGCCATCTATTGCAGCAGCTATCGTCTCGTCGTTTAGGCCATAGTGTGCTTGCGTCGCAGCGTTTATGCGACTGCCGACAATCTCTCCCCACGCGTCTTCTGCGTGCTCAGCGTTGCGCTCCGTGTCGGAAAAATCGAAGTAGCGACGGTAGTGACAAAATCCGTAGTAGGCAGCTTGCATGTTTTTCCAAGCCCAATACTGGGTCGCGAGTTCGCAAAACATCGCATTGACTTCAGCGATGTTGTCGCCGAGGTCATCTTGATACGCCCACAAAAGACGCTGTCTTGCGTGGGTGGGCCCCACTTGTACAGGTTGCAAAATATCACTTTGGAAAGTGGCTACATCTTTATGGGTGGTAACAAAGATGCGCACAGGCGACGCCTCATAACAGCCCTGTCTTATAAGTGTTGGCTTGCTTACCGGTGCGCTGTTGATTTTACGCTCAAGCTCGAGTGTGTGGTCAAAAGCTTGCTTGTAGAGCGCGCGATACCTCTCAGTTGTTTCACCTGCTATCTGGGAGTCGACGCTTTTTGCGTAGTCAAGCAAAGTAAAAAGTGCGTCGTTGTACTCGAGCTCTGATTCCGTATCAAGCAGGGCGTACGTGCGGTCGCGTACAAAACGCCACAGCTCTGCAGCGACTACATCAGCTGGCCAAAGATTGCAAGCATACTGAATTGCGAGCTCGCGCGCATCGGTGCTTAGGTTGTCGATTAGCTCGTTCATAGTGTGTGCGGCCATTTGGTCACGCACGTCGTCTGCGCATTTTTCAAGGTCTGCCGCATGCTGGTCTGCGCCCACACCTAAGTCTGTAGCATGCGCCTGCGCAAACGTACGCACCGCATCGTAAGCTAAAGCGTCAGCGTCGCACCAGCGCTTAAATTCTTCCATCCCGTAGTCTGTGCCTAAAGTTGCACCGCGCCCGAGGTGGTAGTTGTACCATTCATCCTCGATCGCGCGGTAGCTTTTCGCCAAGGAACATATGACAAAGCTCGCATATACGTCGTCTGCACGCGTAAGCTGCGTGTCTCCAAGCATCGAGAAGGCTTTGCGCGCGAACTCTCCGTCGTAAACTTTATGAGTTACTTGCCAATCAAATCC
>CAYNWQ010000320.1:0-1578 GCA_964400955.1 uncultured Gordonibacter sp.
TACGCTCTTCAAGCCCCTGACCATCAGCGCGTAGCTCGCGGTGTCCCGACTCCATCTCGTCGATGTTGCGCCCCGAAAGCTCTCCGTAGCCCGGATACGAGCGCACACTAAAATACACGTCGCCTTCTTCGACATAGGCATGTCCGCCCTCGATAAGCTCGCTTATGAGCTCTATCATCGCAGGTATCTCTTCGGTCGCTTTCGGACGCTCTGTCGGATCAAGTACCCCTACCGCATGCATATCCTCGATAAACGCTTCGGTGTATTCGGCGGCAACTTCCGCTGCGCTTCTGCCTTCTTCGGCTGCACGCTTGATAATCTTATCATCAACGTCGGTTACGTTTTGTACGTATGTCACCTCAAAGCCGCGCCAGGTGAGGTAGCGGCGAATAACGTCAAAACTGATGAAAGTGCGCGCGTTACCGATGTGGATGCGGTTATAGACTGTCGGGCCGCACACATACATACCCACCTTGCCACGCTCGAGTGTTTCGAAGTTTACCTTTTCACGCAGTTTTGTATCGTATAGTTTAAGCATGTTACTTCTCCTCGTTTTTATCGCTTACCTTATTACCAGCGCAAAGTCCGTTTTCTTTGTTAGTGCAAGACTCGTTTTTCAGCAGCTGCAGCTCACGCTCTAGTTTTCCTATGCGCTCGCACAAGCCCTCACATCGCTCTTCCACCGGATCGGGCAAACTCTCTTGGTGCTTTGCGGCAGCTTTCGCATCGGCCTCAACGCGTTTGCCATCGCGCACGACCACGCGTCCCGGTATGCCTACCACCGTGGAATTTGGCGGCACATCGCTTACTACGACAGCGCCCCCTCCAACCTTAGAGTTATCACCAATAGTGATATTGCCCAGCACACTCGCACCCACGCCTACCAGTACGTTGTTACCGAGCGTTGGGTGACGTTTTCCGGTCTCTTTACCGGTGCCACCTAAAGTAACGCCCTGATAAATAGTACAGTCATCACCAATCACCGTCGTCTCGCCAATGATAACCGCCATCGCATGATCGATAAAAAACCTGCGCCCTATCACCGCCGCCGGATGTATCTCCACACCGGTCATAAAACGAGTAAACTGCGATGAGATACGCGCAAGGCTTTTCAAGTGATGTGTCCACAAAAAATGTTCGACCACATGCGACCATCTCGCATGAAGCCCTGGATAAGTCAACCATATGATAAAGGCGCTTTGAGCTGCAGGATCCCTTTCCTTAACTGCTCGCACGTCCTCGCTGATAGTTTTAAAGATATTCATAACACCCGTCCTTTTTATTTGTCGCAAAATTGTAGCATATCGTATAAATAGAGATAGCGTTGAATACTAACAGCGACACAGCAACGCAACGGCAGTGGCAGAAATACCTTCTTCACGACCCTCGAAACCGAGATGCTCTGTGGTGGTAGCTTTTACACCTACGTTTTGTTTTGCGATGCCCATAGCACGCGCGAGGTTTTCGCGCATCTGCTCGCGATAAGGCGAAAGTTTTGGCGCTTGAGCTGCGATGACGCTATCTACATCAAGTATCTCAAAACCCTCATCGCGTACTTTTTGAGCAACTGCAGCGAGC
>CAYNWQ010000321.1:0-1576 GCA_964400955.1 uncultured Gordonibacter sp.
CGCACCGCTTTAGTTTCTGCGGCGTTTTGGTTTGAGTAGCGCTTTGGTTTGAGTAGCGCTTTGGTTTGAGTATATATTGCTTTACATGGGTGCACATCAAAGTTGGTGTGCACCCACTTGTTTTGTCGTTACGTTGGCGTTAATTTACGCTGCGCTTGCGCTTGCTTTTTGTATCTGCATCCGCACAATGTTGCCACCTTTGCTAGCTAAGCAAGCGAAATGATGCGTGAGGTAGCATCTTTAAACACTATCTCAACTTGTGCGATGTCGTAGGCAAACAGATTATCCGGACTCGTGTTCACGCGTACACGTTCTACGCTGTCTTTTGCGATGCCACTGTTGTACCATGTGCGCACTTTTTCCACTACTGAGAGCGTGTTAGGGATAAGGGAAGAGTCAGGTGCGAGCGCAAGCTCTATCAAGGCATAGCCTTCAAAATCGTATTCAAAGGTATCAAATACTATAAGTTTGCCACCATTTTTTTCTCTTGCAGCATTAAAAGCTATCATGGTGTTTGAAATTTTTCGTGAGATGTTAGTGAGCCAGCGTCTCATCATGTTGTCCCAGAGATCTACTGATTCTGCCACGCTTGTATTCCAGTAGGGTTTGCGCAGATGGATATGTAAGTGGATAGTATTAGTGTAGGGCGCGTTTTCAGCCTTGATGACGATGCCTGAACTCAGACTTGTCTCGCTGCCTTCGTTTTCCTCTGCGGCATTTTTTAAAACAAGTGCTAAGTCTTCGTTATGAAAGCCGATACGCGTTGCTGCGACGTACAGATAAGATCTCTTCATTGCTGCGGCAAGCGTATCGTCTGTGTCAAGGCGTTTGTCTATATCAAGTAAGATATGGGCACTTGGTCGTACTGCGGTCATAGATGTTACCTTTCGATTTATTGTCAAATACACACTTACGCCTAAGCCCATCGTTATTTTTGCAACTTAAGCTATATTCCGTCAAGTGAAAAGCCTTGCTGTTTTTCCAAGGCTTGTTGCAAAATTCAATTAAAAATTCCGAAATGGAATTGAGATGATATTGACCGCATAATGTTTCACAAGTAGTTTTTCAACTAGCAAACACAGAGTCTAAGCCCAAAGACGAGTGATTTTGACCAGAGTAGGCGCGTGAGTGTGTCTACGCATATACGAAGAGGAGAAAAGTATGCCTCAAAATCCAACAAATATCGATTTTGATGAGCTGTATGACGAAAAAGATAATTTCGAAGAAGAGGTGGGTATCAGCTTTAGCAGCGAGGGTATAGACACTACTGATGGTGCCTGGATACCCGAGATACCTACACAAGATGAAAAAACTAAAGTAGTCACACAGCGCAAAGATGACCGCACGGCACAAGAGCGCATCGATGATATTTTTCACAAGATGGGCTCTCAGCGCCACTATCTCACTTGTGTACTCAAAACCTGCGAAAGTCCTGCTCAATCAAAGCAAATCGAAGAAGCTTTAGCTGAAGTGCAAAAGCACAATGCTTCAGTGTATACCGCTTTTAATATTTGCTCTATCTTAGAGTGCGCTGGTGCGCTTGCGCGCACTACTGAAGCAGGTGAGCTTTATGATG
>CAYNWQ010000322.1:0-1574 GCA_964400955.1 uncultured Gordonibacter sp.
CTCATCATCGTGCTGTGCAGGTGGAGCCGCGACGGGCACAGGTGTGGGACCAACAGCTATTACACGCGTGCTTGGTATACAGAAAGCCTATGTTACTCGCGTGGGCGGCGGTCCTTTCCCGACCGAGCAGCGTTTTGTTGAAGATGGCGGACGTGGCGAGGAAGCTGAAATCGGCGAGACGCTGTGCCATGTAGGACACGAATACGGCGTTACCACCGGACGCAAACGTCGTTGCGGTTGGTTTGACGCAGTTATCGCGCGTTATGCCGCCGAGGTAAATGGACTTACTGACATCGCGCTTACCAAGCTCGATGTGCTTTCGGCTTTTGATACCATCAAGGTATGCGTGGCCTATGAGTGCGATGGTGAAACTTACGACTATTTCCCCATGCAGCAAAGCGTGCTTTTCCATGCGAAACCAATCTATGAGGAACTGCCGGGTTGGAAAAATGTCGACATCACCGAATGCCGCACTTTTGAGGAATTACCCGAAAACGCTCAACGCTATGTGGAGCATCTTGAAGAAATCACCGGCGTGCGAGTGAGTATCATTGCGGTAGGGCCTGATCGCGACCAAACTATTATGCGAGGTTGGTAATATGAACATATTGGTGCTTGGCAGCGGGGGACGCGAGCACGCTATCGCGTGGGCTTTGGCAAAGTCGCCACAGTGCGATGTGCTCTATGTTGCACCGGGTAATGGAGGAACGGCTGCAATCGCCGAAAACGTTGCAGGTCTCGACATTATGGATGCGGCAAGCGTGCTTGATTTCGTGCGCGAGCGCATGATTGAGCTTGTGGTTATAGGGCCTGAGGCACCACTGGTGGCAGGCGTAGCTGATGAATTGCGTGCGGCGGGTGTTTTAGTATTTGGTCCCGGCGCGCAAGGTGCTTTGCTTGAGGGTAGCAAGGCTTTTTGTAAGACGTTTATGGAGCGTGCGCAGATACCTACTGCGCGCTATGAGGTTTTTGATGAGTGTGAAAGTGCGCTTGCTTATGTGCGTGCGCAAGGCGCACCTATCGTCATAAAGGCTGATGGTTTGGCTGCTGGCAAAGGTGTCGTGGTAGCTGAAACGCTTGAAGATGCTAAAAAAGCTGTACAGAACTGCTTCGAGGGCGCATTTGGAGAAGCGGGCAAAACGGTACTCATAGAGGAATGCATGCGCGGCCCTGAGTGCTCGCTTTTGGCTTTTGTTGCAGGTGGGCAGGCGCGCTGTATGGCACCCGCGCAAGACCACAAGCGTGCCTATGATGGAGACAAAGGTCCAAACACGGGCGGCATGGGAGTGTATTCGCCGGTGCCTATTGTGCGCGATGATGAGATGGCTGCGATGGTTGATATCATGGAGCGCGCAGCGGCTGCGACGGCGGAGGCCGTGGGCGCAGCGGGTGCTGGTGCGGCAGGCGCGGGTGTTGGCGCTGGTGCGCAAGCCGTGGGCGCAACAACGGCGGGAGATGCGAAAGGTGCAGGTGAGCTTGATTATCGCGGAGTGCTCTATGGTGGCTTTATGCTTACCGATGAGGGTCCTAAAATCGTCGAATTCAATATGCGCTTTGGCGACCCGGAAACACAA
>CAYNWQ010000323.1:0-1573 GCA_964400955.1 uncultured Gordonibacter sp.
CGTACAGGCCAAAGCTTGCGCGTCATTTGCAAGGCGTCCCTCACGAATGCGCGCACGCACATCTTCAGGCAACGCTTGCTGTGTCGCGAAAAGAGGAAGACGCTCCCACGCATCCATAAACTCTACGATGCCACGCGTACGCAAAGTATGTGCACGTTCAGCATTTACGGATGCCACTTTCATGCGGTCGCTTTCGGCGGCTGGCCCTAATCCAGCGCTTTCAAGTACAAGTGCGAAGAGAGGAAGTACGTGCTTTTCTTCCGCAAGCTTATCTTTTCTTGGTCGCTCACCTTGCGCGATAAGCTTACCTCCTGCAAGCGGCGCCCCGTTTTTTGCGAGCACGCGACAAAGCATCGCAAGCGCTATACGGCCTCCCATAGAATACCCCACGACCACGGGTGCGCGCCCCTCATTTTCATCACACACTGCGCGCAGAAATTCCTCGAGCATGATGCACGCTACGTCCATACTATAGGGGTTTGCCTCTTGCGGTGTGTCGCATTGAAAGCTTTGAGCCTGCGATTGAGCAGAGCATAAGTTGTCGCTTTGCGGTTGAAATCCTTGCGGGCTGCCACCTTGCGGTTTGTCGCTTTTACCGTGACCAACGAAGTCAAGCGCATAGACTTTGTTGAAAGATATATAGGCGTTATCGGTCGCTAAATTTTCGGGGTGAGCAAGACAGCCCACCACCTCTGCCCAACTATCAGCGCTTTGCGCAAAGCCATGCAAAAGCACAAGGGGGCGGGTTTGCACAGCGCCGGTCACACCAACATCCCACTCGCATACGCGATAGCGCACACCTGCATGTGTAAAATAACGCTCACGCACCGCTTGCTCTCATTTCCTCCAGCTCGTTTTTCCAAAGCCCCGTCTTTTTACGACCCCGCCTCTTTGAGGCCTCGTTTTTTGAGGCCACATTTTTCGCTATGCGCTAAACGCAGCGTAGCGCTCATGCGTACCTTCGTAAGGCAACTTAACCTCTATAAACGTGATGCCCGGCGTACCAAGAAAGCTTTGATAGGCCTCCTCAAACGCACGAACACTTTCCACCACTCGGTATGGCACACCAAACGCGTGCGCCGCATCGGCAAAATGTATGTCTTGAGGTACCACAAACAAACGCTCAAAATACGACTCTTTCGACTTTTGCGGCAACATGTCAAAAATACCCCCGCCGTTGTTGTTAAGCAACACTATCACAATACTCGGCGCCACACTTCCGCCATGATGAGTTAGTATCTCTCGCTGCAAAGCGAGCGCATTGAGATCGTGTAACATCGTAAAATCGCCAGTAAGAAACGTGGTCTGCACATAGTGTTGCGCCGCACCAAGAGCAGTTGACACTGTACCATCTATGCCGTTTTGCCCACGGTTGCAAAGTAGTGCGAGCGGACGTTCGTCTTTCGTGTATGCTGCATCGAGCAAACGCACCGACATAGAGTTCGCCGAAAACACGCATGAACTAGCAGGCGCTAGGCGCAAGAGCGCACGCACGAGCGCGCCTTCCGAAAGCCCGTCTTGCGCAAGCGCTTCGGTTTCTACCGACTCTATCTTTGTACGAGCCTGATCGTTG
>CAYNWQ010000324.1:0-1571 GCA_964400955.1 uncultured Gordonibacter sp.
GCAAGGCCACCCACACCCAAATACCTGGCCTGATAGTAACACTTGTACTTTTAGGCATTGGCGGCATCTCGGTGTGTTTTCACCTTGCACAACCGCTGCATATCTTTAACGGCTTTGGTAATCCCACCTCAGGTATCACCCAAGAGCTCGTAGCTATCGTTATCATGGTTATCTGGATGGTTGTTTACTTCAGCTTTTTGCGTCGAAACAACAATAAAGTACCTCTATGGTGCAGTGTTATCGCCATTATCATTGCGGTTGCCCTCGTTATCGTCATGGCACATTCTTATATGATGTCAGCGCGCCCTGCGTGGAATAACATCTTGCAAATCGTGTCTTTGGTAGGAGCAGCTTGTGCACTTGGTCCTGCCACCATAGCAGTGATGGCTTCGAAGTTTGACCCAGAAGATGAGCTAAGCTTGCAAACTATCGCAGGCTCTACCGTTGGTGCTCTCACAACGATTTTCTACTGCATAGCAATGTCGTTCGTAAACGGTGACTACACCACGATTGGGTACAACTTTGACCCGACCGAGCCCAACAAAGCACTTTTCGACGCATCGACTGTGATAAGCCCCTTTGCAGGAGACGCTCTTTTGCCAACCATGATTACTCTTGTGTGTGCCATCGCAGCTGTCGTGGTTGCATTTGCTGGCAAGAAAAGCGGCAAATGGTACGTACCCGCAAGTGCGATAGTGGTGCTGAGCTTTACAGCAGCAGTTGCTTTGCGTGTAACCTTCTATGTCATGGGAAACACCCTCTACGGATACTTCCTGTAAGCCGCTTGTACGCTTAACGCCTAAGCCGTGCAGCGCAAGCGTAACTAAACAAGCTCACATGATGCGCTCAATTACCGCGCTCATCTGATGCCCCTTCCCAACACGCACGCTGCACGCTTACCCTTATGTTTACCCCTCGCGCCCTCCTCTCTCTCGCGCGTGTGGCTCTTAAATTGCCCCCGTTACTTTTATGGTGCGGGGGCAATTTGGTTTCTGTGTGCATACTTACATGAGAAAATGGATGCCGTACTATCAAAACCTACTGATGTGAGGATATATGCCCGAATTTATTTATCAAATGCACGCAGCGCGCAAAGCGCATGGCGACAAAGTTATCTTAGATGACGTGACCCTTTCGTTTTTTCCCGGCGCAAAAATAGGTGTCGTAGGGCCAAACGGCATGGGAAAATCAACTCTTCTAAAAGTCATGGCAGGACTCGAGGAGGTCTCAGGAGGTGAAGCTCGCCTCACACCCGGCTTTAGCGTTGGTATCCTTTTACAGGAGCCACCACTCGATGAAGACAAAACGGTCATCGAAAATATTCGCCTCGCCTTTAGCGATGTGCTCGCCAAGATCGATCGTTTCAACGAGATAAGCGCCGAGATGGCATCTCCTGATGCAGATTTCGATGCATTGATGGAAGAAATGGGGGCACTGCAAGATGCGATAGATGCCGCAAACGGATGGGATCTCGACAGTCAGCTCGCGCAAGCAATGGATGCCCTACAATGCCCCGATGCCGACATGAATGTTAGCGTGCTTTCAGGCGGCGAAAGACGTCGCGTGGCGCT
>CAYNWQ010000325.1:0-1557 GCA_964400955.1 uncultured Gordonibacter sp.
GTCTTGCGCTTAATGCGGGGATGAGGCTTATCCCAGCGCTAAGACGTACACACGAAACGATTCTCGACCAAATTGGTCAACGCTGTTGACCAATTTGAACACCTTTCGGCGGTGTGTCCATTGTCATTTTCGGGTTTATTGCCTGCAATGCCTTAAAAATGCTTGTTGACCACAATATCAACCTCATTAGGGGACGCAACCTAACTATTTTCGCAGGACCTACTATCTTAGGTGTTGGCATGGCAACGATGGGTGTTAGTATCCCTCTTAGAGACTACAGTATTCCCGGGCTTGTTGTTGCTTCGTTGTTAGGTATTTTCCTGAATCTGGTTTTGTCAAAGTCCCAAGAGACTAGCATTGATGTAGACAAATCGCTTATACTTTGAAAGCGCAAGTAACAAATACCCTAGGAGATGTAACTCAGATCATGAATATAACTGTTTATCTTGGTGCAGGTGATATAGACAACGCACACTTTAAAGACGCCGTGCGTGAACTTGGCCTGTGGATTGCGCAAAGCGGAAACACTCTAGTATATGGCGGCTCAAAAACCGGATTAATGGGCGTGCTTGCTAATGCAGTACTTGATGCGGGTGGCAAAGTAGTTGGCGTTGAAGCGCAATTTTTTATGGACGCTGGGGTAGAGCACAAAGCGCTGACCGAACTTGTTGTCGTAAAAGATATGGCTACCCGAAAAAGCACCATGATTAAGTACGGAGATGCGTTTATCGCTTTTCCCGGTGGAACAGGCACACTTGAAGAAATAAGCGAAGTTATGTCAAAGGTGTCATTAGGTCAGATTACAAAGCCGTGCATCCTTTATAATCTCGATGGCTACTACGATAACCTTAAAGCGCAGTTGCTTCATATGATTGATGTGGGTCTATCTTCTGAAAGCAGACAAAAGGGAATTTATTTTGCCAGCAACCTAGCGCAAATTAAGCAAATCCTAGGGTATGAGGGATAGGGACGCAGGCGAAGGATTGCGGACTGATTGTTAGCGCGTAAAGACAGAGGTGTGCGCGAAACCAGGCCGCTCCGTTTTCGCTTACTTCGCAAACAATTTCTACCCCCGAGCGCTATGCACGCATTCCCCCCCCCAAACAGAAAAGGAGCTTATGGAATCCTTAGGCACTTCTGCGGCTACTCCGCTTGAAGAGTGCGTTCCAGCAGAAGATGGAGAGGCGGCAATTAGGGAGCGTATGGGATGATAGATGAACTTTATCTACTTGTCGTTTCAAAAAGTGAACGTAGTGCGTTTAGGATTGACATAGCTGTATTATTAGACGTATACAAGAAAAGAGGCAAATTATGAACGCACAAGAATATAAAACAGCGGCGAATTTTTGGAAGGCAAAAGAGCGCAAGGAGATGCCGGACGGGCAGCTAAAACCCCTTCTTGAGAGCTACCTTTGCGAAAGCTCAGTTTGCGCGCTTGCAACGGGTTGTGGCGAGCAGGTGCGCTGCACTCCGCTAGAGTATAGCTATCACGATGGGGCATTTTGGATTTTCACCGAAGGTGGCGAGAAATTTATCGGGCTTGAACATAACAAAAAC
>CAYNWQ010000326.1:0-1553 GCA_964400955.1 uncultured Gordonibacter sp.
CTTATATTAGCACACACCTATCACATACAAGCAGATATTTGCGAAAACAAAGTAAAAGCGCAGAAGAGTGCGGCGCGTGGGGGTGTGAGGTGGGCGCAGTGAAGGTACGCGAACAAGGATAAGGGGCGCGTGCGTAGTCTGCGGTGCACGGAGTGAACGAACGCGAGAACGGGGCGTGGGGGTGTGAGGTGGGCGCAGCGAAGGTACGCGAGAACGGGGTGTGCAAACGCAGAGATACGCGGCACACGGGTGTGCTACGCGTTTTCGTCGCGCAGCCAAAGGCCGGTTTTGCCTCCATCTTTTTTAAGCAAGCGCACGTCCATTATCTCCATGCCACGATCAACTGCTTTGCACATGTCATACACAGTCAAACATGCAACGCTCGCTGCTGTAAGCGCCTCCATCTCGATACCGGTTTTACCCGTCACGCCACAGGTAGTAGTTATATGTATGCCTACGCGACCATCTGTACGCTCACCTGCTAAAACAGGCTCGCATTCCACCTTTGCCTTTGTGATATTGAGCGGATGACACATAGGTATAAGGCTGCTTGTTTGCTTTGCAGCCATAACGCCTGCCACACGCGCGCATGCGAGCACGTCTCCTTTTGCTGCGGTGCCGCTTGTAATGAGCTCAAGCGTCTCGGGGTGCATAGCGATAAAACCTTCTGCTATCGCGATGCGCTCAGTGTCTGCTTTTTGCGACACGTCAACCATACGCACGTCGCCGCGCTCGTCAATGTGTGTCAGTTGCAGTTTTTCTTCATTTGTCTCAGTCATAGAAAAATACCCTTTCTTAAAAACACATTCGAAAACGATATGGACATGCTATATTGCATACGTACCAGCAAAGCCCATCTTGGTTTAAGGCGACTCGGGCGGCGCGGTAATTATTATTTAAGCCTGGTTGCCGCCAGGCTTTAGTGCACAGAACACGAGTTTCACCAACTTGCGGTCTTTTTTTGTCGACCCTGCGCCTTGGCAAACCTATCCGCCTATTTGACTCATGCGGCGCTCAGTGCCCACTTTATCGTGGTGCTCATCAGGCTTTGCACCAATCGCCTCCAAAAATACCGCACGCTGCGCGCCTTCATCACCCTCACGTAAAGCAGTACGCAAATCGTATTCGGTATCGGAAAACAAACACGGTCGCAGCTTGCCATCAGCCGTCAGACGCAAGCGATTGCATTCACCACAAAAATGCCTCGACATCGGAGAGATAAAACCAACCGTTCCCTGCGCATCGGGAAAACGCCAATAGCGCGCAGGGCCAGACCCGAGTGGCTTATGCTCAGCGGCTGGCTCCAGTCCAGGAAAACCTGCCGCACGCGCGCCTTCGTTGATAGCGCGATACAGCTCCTCACACGATATCACGTCGTCTTTCCCCCAGCCACACCCGCATGCGCCAGAGCTCTCGCCCACCGGCATATATTCGATAAAGCGCACATGCAAAGGACGCTCAACCGACAAACGCGCAAATGCGAGATAGTCTTGATTAAGGCTGCGCACAGCAACAGCGTTAATCTTTACCGGATGAAGCCCCTCGTCAAGCGC
>CAYNWQ010000327.1:0-1538 GCA_964400955.1 uncultured Gordonibacter sp.
TGCGCTGCTTTGCACTCATATAGCTTGAGCAGCTAAGTTCAACAAGTCCAGAGCTAGCTTTAAGCTTTTCGCGGCAAAGTGACGAAAGCTCTTTATCGAGCGGATTTTTAGCTTCAAGAGCACATGTCGGGCAAGCTGTAGCGCACGTGCCACAACCAATACAGAGCGCCTCGTCTATCTCAATACCTTCCGCACAAAAAGAGATGGCTTTTGTTGTACAAACCTCTGCGCACTTCGCACATGGTGCGTTTCTATTGCGCACCATAACGCAACGCTCAGGGTATACACCTAAAAGCGAGCTTTCTATCGCATCTATGACACCAAGCATGTTTTCCACGTGCGACTCACCTCGCCTCACGCGCACATGTTATCGTGCGTATCGGTTCAGTAATCACGCTCGGCCTAACCCGCGCCCATCTTGTACCCGCATACGCATAAACACGGTCGACCTCAAGCTTTAGACGCTCTGCCTCTTCGAGCTTAAGTGTAGAAAAGTCAGTGACGTAAAACTGCTCGTGTGCGAGCTTACTTGCCGCATACAAACGAGTTGCGCATTTTGCTCGAATGCGCGCTTGATGAGCCGGTTCTGTTTGCGTGATATCAAAATAATCCATAGTCGGCGCAAACCCATTTACGGCTCCACTCAATATCAAAACACGCGGGCTCAGACCGCTGAGCATCTCGGGAGCAGCTATTTTTATCGCGTCGGTGTCAGATATATCCCCAAACTCAGGAAAAAAGAGACGTTGCTCGAGCCGGTCAAGCAAAGTACGCACAGTATCGTTGTCATAAATAGGCTCAATAAGGCGGCGGAAATCTTTCGTTTTCCTGCACCCCGCCTCCATGCACGCCTCTTCTAGTGCATCGACTAATCCGAGCCCAATAAGGCCGTTTAGTTTTTCAAGCAAACGACGCCCTTCATTAAAGCTCTCGATAACGTGCATCGATTCAGGCAAACTCGTGATTTGAGGTAACACTCCTTGCACAAGCATGTCAAGCACTCGAAATAGCTCAAGATTTTCCTCGAGACAAATCTTTTTTATACGCATAAAGACTGCACTATTGGCAGTGTATGAAGAAAAACCGCACCACGTACGCCAGGCGGCACTATCATGGGGATGCGCGAGTAGGGTCAACAACGTCGTTGCACGAGCGCAGAGATTTTTCTTTTCTGAAGTAAAGCTCATATGCATAAGGCCGGCCGACGCAGGAGCATCAAAAGGTATGTTTGCCGCACGGAAATAACGCCTTATGTTGGTAAGCCACACATCGCTTAGAGCTGTAACCGCCATATCTTTATACGCGACACCGGCTTCGTGCGCTTGACGTACCAGAAACGCTACGGTATCAAGCTCATCCACTGGTGTGTTGCAGCTGATACGACCACTTTCGATCGCGTCAGCTTCAGCGTCAGCACGCAAAGACGACGCACTCACGTTCTCATCTATACTCAAAGGTGGTGCACTCACGCTCCCATCAGCACACAAAGGTGGTGCACCCATACCTTCATCTGCACGAACCACGTTTATCATCTCGCA
>CAYNWQ010000328.1:0-1517 GCA_964400955.1 uncultured Gordonibacter sp.
ACTGAGCTGGGCAAAGAAGACATTATTTAGTTAAATTTGGTGCAAAAGTCGGGAAATCTGCTTTTTTACGGCCTTATTTTAGCAAGTGAGTTTGTGCTTACGCCTTATTGTTGGTCTGCAGATACTTATGATGCAAGCGAAAGCTTGTCTAACCTGCTACAATACGTTGCCAAAGGAAAAGCAGCGCGAGTGAGCAAGGTGTGCAGGGTGCTCAAAGTGCGTGAGTACGCAGGGTGCTCAAAGTGCGCAAGGTGCGCGAGTGCGCAGGGTGCTCAAAGTGCGCAGGAAGGAATTTTCAATGTATATCTCAGATGCCTATCTTGATGAACTTATCGCCTCTGATATTCCTTGTGGGATTGACCTTACTACCCATGTGCTTGACATTGGTGATGCGCCTGGTCGCATGGAATATTACACGCGTGATGCTGCATTGCTGTGCGGAACCGAGGAAGCAGCCCGCATTTTCAGCCGCTTTGGCTGCACGGTAGTTGAAGCTCTTCCAAGTGGTAGTTTGCTTGCGCCGGGTGATGTTTTCATGAAGCTCGAAGGTCCTGCATGCGGTCTGCATATGGGCTGGAAAATTTGCCTTAACATCTTTGAGTATTATTGTGCGCTTGCCACAAAGGCCAAGCAAATGGTGGATATCGTACATGCCGAAAACCCGCTGTGCGAAGTGCTTTCTACTCGCAAGCTTATGCCTGGAACCAAACCCTTTGACATCAAGGCGCTAACACTTGGAGGAGCTTTCCCACATCGCCTTGGTTTGAGTGAGACGGTGCTTGTTTTTGACCACCACCTAACATTTTACGGAGGCATGGAAAAATTCATTGCCGATTTGCCGCAAATCAAGGCGAGGGTCTGTGAAAAGAAACTCTTCGTTGAAGCTGGCGTTGAAGATGCGACGCGTTTGGTGAAGGCCGGTGCGGATGGCATACAACTTGACAAGGCCGCTCCTGCGCGTGTTGCTGAGTTGGTAGAGAAGCTTAAAGGCATCAATCCTCGTGTGACAGTTATCGCTGCCGGTGGTGTTAACTTGAGTAACGCCGCCGAATACGCCGCCACAGGCGTAGATGGCTTAGCAACCACCTGCCTGCATTTCGCTAAGCCCCTTGATATGAGCGTACGTATGGAGGCAATCTAAGTTGCTAGACAGAGCGTCTCTTCAGTGCTCTTCCAATCTTGTGCGCCCTGTCTAGGCGTGCTTGGGAAAAAACATGGGACAAAGAGGAGCCTCTCGGGAGGCTCCTTTCCTTTTGCAAAATTTGCTTGACAATGCCCCCCGGGGGTATATACTGCTTGCCGACAAGTAAGATACCCCCTCGGGGCATAGGAGGGCAGACATATGGAAAAGAGTAAATCGCAAAGCGGTGCGGATGCGAATGCGCAAAAAGCGATAGCAGGCGTGGGGGTTGCTGCAAAAGATGTCGCAGAAGCTAGCGCGAAAGTTGACGCAGAAGGCGCAGAAGGCGCAGAAGATGCAGAAGGTGCACCGCAAAATTCTTGTTGCTGTCATCATA
>CAYNWQ010000329.1:0-1504 GCA_964400955.1 uncultured Gordonibacter sp.
CCCCGCGGCAAATCCCTCATGCGTTGTGTAACAAATAGCAGCGGCAAGAGCATCAGATGCGTGATCTGGATGTGGCGCCTCTTTGAGCGAAAGCAATTTTTGCACCATGTATTGCACCTGATCTTTTTCTGCGGTACCTGTACCTACCACCGCAAGCTTTATCTGGCGAGGAGAAAACTCGCCCACCTCAAGACCACCCTCAGCGCATGCAACCAAAGCCGCACCACGCGCTTGCCCCGTTGCAAAAGCAGCCGTAATGTTTTGCCCAAACCATACCGTCTCTATGCCAACACACACAGGTGAAAAGCGCTCAATAACAGCTCCTATTTGCTCATGAATTTTTTGAAGGCGATAGGCAAGCGGCATGTCTGCATCAGTCGACACACAGCCGTACGCAACACACGACAGTCGCGAGCCATCTTGGCGCACTAGACCCCATCCGGTATTTGCCAACCCCGGATCGATACCTAATATTGTACGCTCGCGCCTCACCACGATGCCTATCACGCCTTTCAAAAAACAATCGAGTTTGCACGAGCAAGTATAGCATAAAATAGCGAACAGGTGTTCATGATTTTTAAAATTACTTGAGATTTATGCCACTACGAAAAAGACCCCTCCTGTAGCGTCTCACATTTCTTCATCGAGAAATGAAATCCACTAAAGGAGGGGCTTTCTATGCTTTGTAAAAACAGATTTACTCTTCGTCGAGTGCAGCAGCAATCTCTTCGGTGATATCCATAGTGTGGTAAACGTTTTGCAAGTCTTCGAGCTCTTCGAGTTTATCAATAAGACGCATAACTTTTTTAGCGTCAGATACGCTTACTTGCGTAGGTGTCGTAGCCTCCATCGTCATTTCTGCGCCCTTAACCTGGACACCTTGCTCTTCAAGTGCACGCTTGACTGCCATAAGATCGCTTGGAGAAGTGTAGACTACCCACTCTTCGTCGGCATCTTCGTAGTCATCTCCGCCAGCCTCAGCAACTGCCATCATGAACTCGTCTTCGTCAGCTGCAGCACCGTTTGGTCCAATTGGGTGTTTTTTGTCGCCCGTCTCTATCTCTTTAGCGACCATAACCTGGCCTTTACGCTCAAACATGAAAGCAACGCTGCCACTTGTGCCTAAGTTGCCACCTGCATGAGTAAACGCCGAGCGCACATCTGCGGCCGTACGGTTGCGGTTATCGGTCAAAGCCTCGCAATACACTGCCACGCCGGCAGGTCCGTAGCCCTCATAAATAACCGTTTCGTAGTTTGCAGCGTCTTTGCCAGAGCCAAATGCTTTGTCGATTGCGACCTTGATTTTGTCTTTTGGCAAAGAATTTGCCTTTGCTTTTTCGATAGCTGCTGCCAGAGAAGCATTGTTATCGGGGTTAGGGTCTCCCCCCTCTTTTGCTGCTACCGTGATGTTGCGCGAAAGCTTAGAAAACAAGGCAGAACGTTTTGCGTCCTGTGCCGCCTTGCGATGTTTGGTTGTAGCCCATTTTGAGTGACCTGACATGTA
>CAYNWQ010000330.1:0-1502 GCA_964400955.1 uncultured Gordonibacter sp.
ACACGAAGGTCGCGGCCTTGGGCATGAGTTTTTACGCCACATCGAGCGCACGGCTCTTATCGTGCAAATTGTTGACTTGACTGGAGACTATGAGGGACGTGACCCTCTAGAAGACTATGAGGTCATCAAGCGTGAACTCACACTCTATGCAAGTGATCTTGCGACGCGCCCGCGTATGGTGGTTGCAAATAAAATCGACGCGCCGGGAGTAGAAGAGGTATGTGAGCGTCTTGCTGAGTGCGTGCGCGTCGACTCAATCGAGGCGGCGGGTGGAGACGAATTTGCAAAGAGCAATATCGACCCGAAACTCTATCGTATAAGTGCGCTCACCGGTGCAGGTGTGGATTCCCTTAAAGCTGCTATTGCGACAAAAGTCCACGAACTGCGTGAGGAAGCACGTGCAAATGCCGAGACTGAAGTGGTCTACGAGCAGGTTTGGGAGCACAAGCGTGAGGCGGCTGATAAACGCTTTACTATCACAAAGCTCAGTGAAGGTATTTTCCGCGTATCGGGTGGTCAAGTTGAGCGCATGGTTGTACAAACTGACTGGGAAAACGAAGAAGCCATTTCTTTTTTGCAGCATAGACTCAAACGTCTTGGTGTGGAAACCGAGCTTGAACGTGCAGGTGCCGTCGATGGTGATGAGATACGCATTGTTGGACGTGCTTTCGAATTTGAATCGGCAAAGACATCGGTTGATATCTATGAGGAGCTCGACCTATGAGTCTAGCCTACTCTCGCGTTATATTTGTGTGTAGTGTGCTTCTCGTGTCTTTTAGTGGAAAAGAGTAATCTTATGAGCACAACTGAGCTCAAGCCTTGTGTCGTGAAAATCGGTTCATCAACACTCACGAGCGCCGACTCTGTTTTAGACGTCGATTACTTGGCCGACATTGCCGCACAGATTGCACATCTGCGCAATGAGGGGTTTAGTCCGGTAGTAGTGAGCTCTGCGGCTATTGCATGCGGTCTTTCTGCGCTTGGACAGCACAAACGCCCTAATGACTTGCCGAGTTTGCAGGCAGCTGCTTCGGTGGGTCAAGGCGTGCTTGTAAGCGCTTGGGCTGATGCATTTGCAGCGCATGATGTCTTAACGTCTACTGTGTTGCTTACTCGGCGTGATACTGCCGATCGTAGCGCCTATTTGCATGCACGCGATACTTTTTTGCGCCTTCTTTCACTTGGTGTGGTGCCTATCGTAAACGAAAACGATACCGTCTCTGTTGAACAGATTTGTTTTGGCGATAACGATACTTTGGCGGCTTTGGTTGCCTGCCTCGTTGATGCCCGGCTCGTGGTGATACTTTCTGATGTCGAAGGACTTTTCGATGCGAACCCACAAGAGTGTGCTGGCGCACAGCTCATTGAAAATGTCAGTATTATAGATTCATCCATCATGAAAGTTGCTGGTGGAAGTGGTTCGGTGGTAGGTTCTGGCGGTATGGTTACTAAGCTACGTGCGGCTCGCGTGCTTATGGCGGCAGGTATCCCGCTTGTGATTT
>CAYNWQ010000331.1:0-1481 GCA_964400955.1 uncultured Gordonibacter sp.
TAAAAGCGCGCCGTTGAGGTATGTTTTCGCGGGCTGTAAGCTCGAGGTCAAAGCCGGCGCCAAGTTCGATCAAAGGAGCGATATTGCCGTAGATGTCGCACGAACCTTCTGTTGGCTCGAGCACGCCAGCGATAATCTTGAGCATGGTCGATTTGCCAGAGCCGTTGGTGCCTAAGATGCCATACACATCTCCTTTACGCACTTCAAAGCTGATGTCATCAAGCGCGCGGAACTCTTTGAAGCGCAGTTCGCGACGAGCGAGTGCGATAGCGTATTCTTTGAGGCTATTGAGCTGCTCATTTGCCATATTAAACACCATGGAGACGTTGTTGACTTTGACCATGATGGGTGCTTCTTCGCTTGCGTCGCTTTCCGGTGCGTCTATGGCTAGCAGTGATGTGTTTATAGCTTCTGGCATGACTTCTCCCTCATTATACGTAGAGGATAAATTTCTTTTCGTTTGCTTTAAAAACAAGGAAACCCACGACAAAGGTGATGAGCGCGATGCCGAGGCAAACCAGGTTTTCGGTGAGACTCGGTACGACACCGCTCATGGCAATGTCGCGGAAATACGTGACGTAGTGATACATCGGATTGAAAGCCTCTGCTGCCTGCATCCATTCGGGGAGTATCTCGAACGGGTAAAACAAAGGCGTGGCATAGCACCATGCGGTGATGACTACGCCCCACAAATGACATACGTCACGGAAAAAGACCGCAAGTGCAGACAGCAAAAGCCCAAGGCCTAAGCTAAAAAGCAACATATATATGAGCAAAACCGGCATCAAAAGCAAACTAAAGCTTGGTACTATTTGAAAATAAAGCATTACTGCGGCGACCGCGATGAGTGATATAGCAAAATTAACCAGCTGGAAAAGCACTTTTTCAAGTGGAAAAATAATTTTTGAAATGCGGATTTTTTTGATAAGGGGCGCAGACTCCATGATGGAAGTCATAGCACTTGAGGTCGAGTCGCTCATGAGTGAAAAAAGCACGTTGCCCAATATAAGGTAGAGCGGGAAATTTTCTATCGAGGTGCCAAATTTCAAGAAGTTACTAAATACGGCAACGAGTACACACATCATCAGCAAAGGGTTTAGTATAGACCACAAAACGCCTAGTACGCTGCGTCGATATTTCAGCTTGAAATCTTTAGACACGAGCGATGTTATGGTAAACCAATTGCGTTTTAAATTGGTGGACTTTACAGCTTCTGTCATTATCTATATCCTAACGTCGTTTTTGCGTCGGTAACTTGCGTTGGTCATTTGTGCATTTGCAAAGACGTATTGTAACCTTGCGAGCGCATTTGATTAGCGACTTCATGAAAACAGCTCTGTTTGCGGGGTATTTGTCTGGGTGGGTGTTATCATTTGAAAAAACGAGTATGAAAGGTTGAGTCACGTGAAAATAGCAGTTGCAGGCGCAGGATATGTGGGACTTTCAGTGGCGGTCTTACTTTCGCAGAAAAACGACGTGTG
>CAYNWQ010000332.1:0-1454 GCA_964400955.1 uncultured Gordonibacter sp.
GCTCGCAACACTCTCGCCGTCAGCCGCATCTTCGCCGCTCGCAACACTCTCGCCGCTAGCCGCATCTTCGCCACTCGCAACACTCTCGCCGCTCGCGTCCTCGCTTAGAGCATGCGCATTTTGTGCACGCTCCTCAAGCATGACAGCGATACGCCCGAGTACACCATTAACAAATCGTGGAGAATCGTCTTCCCCACCAAAGTCTTTCGCGAGCTCTACTGCCTCATTGATAGACACCGAAACCGGCACTTCGTCGACATAGGTCATTTCATAGGTCGCAACACGCAAAATAGACTTGTCAACTATCGGCATGCGACCTAGCGACCAATTTTTTGAAGTAGAAGCGAGCAGAGAATCTATCTCTATCTGATGAGCCTCCACACCCTCGATAAGTCTTTGAGCATAATCAGAGAGGCCTTCCCCACCTTCTGAGAGAAAAGACTCACTCGTCGCTACCTTACTAGGATAAATACCCTGAATCTCGCTGGTGTAGAGCACTTGGAGCGCACTTGCGCGCGCACGGGTACGTTCGTGTCGTTTAGCCATACTATTCTGTCGTTTCGCGTGTGTATGTTAGTTAGAAAACTGGATGCCGTCGATAAAGACATCCACCGCAGATACCTGCACGCCCACTTGACTCTCGAGTGCGTCAGCAATTGAAGTGCGCAGTTTGTCTGCGAGCTCTGGCAGTGCGTATCCGTAGTACACCTCTACACGCACGCATACGCGCACGCGGCCGTCTTCTTCGGATGTCACTTCGATGCCTTGCGTAGATGGCTTTGCACT
Source organism: uncultured Gordonibacter sp. (assembly GCA_964400955.1). Taxonomy (GTDB): domain Bacteria; phylum Actinomycetota; class Coriobacteriia; order Coriobacteriales; family Eggerthellaceae; genus CAJFUR01. The sequence goes on from CAYNWQ010000332.1 coordinate 787, forward strand.
AAAAAGAGAGCGCAAGCCACTTGCAGGAGACGACCCCACACAGGCAATTCCTTCTACATCAGCCGCTGCGATGGAAACGATAGTTTCCACAACACCTTGAGCTAGTGCCATACCGTCAACTGTTATGTCACTCATAACAAATCTCCCATCTGAGTTTCTATAAAATCGGTCGTAGCCTCACCCTTGCAAAATATCACATTTCCCAAGGCACGACGATGAAATGGTATCGTTGTCTTTATACCCTCTATCACAAATTCATCAAGTGCACGTCGAGCACGCGCACAGGCTTCCTCGCGGTCTTGACCCCACACGATAAGCTTGGCCACCATCGAGTCATAGTAAGGCGAGATGCGCGAACCAGCGCGCACATAACTTTCCACGCGTATGCCTGGCCCTGCCGGCACATCAAAGCGGGTGATAGTGCCCGGACATGGGCGAAAACCAAACTCGGGGTCTTCTGCATTGATGCGAAATTCCATCGCGTGACCAAAAGGCGAAAACGGCGCACGAGACGCACAGCTCATAGGCTCGCCTGCCGCTATACGCAACTGCTCTTTGATGATATCAACACCGGTTATCTCTTCGGTTACCGGGTGCTCTACCTGCACGCGCGTGTTCATCTCCATGAAGTAAAAATGCCCGCGCTCATCAAGCAAAAATTCAACCGT
>CAYNWQ010000333.1:0-1450 GCA_964400955.1 uncultured Gordonibacter sp.
CGGTGCTGCGCAATCCTTCCTCAAAGGTGTGCTCCGGCTTCCAGCCAAGGCTCTCCCTGATGTGGCTGGCATCAATGGCATAGCGGCTGTCGTGGCCCGGGCGGTCCTGCACAAAGGTTATCAGATCCCTTAAGCTTTTGATGGTGCCGGGCTTCTTTTCAATAAGGCCGTCCAGTATGCTGCAGAGGCTCTGAACGACGTCGATGTTGCGGCGCTCCGACGATCCGCCGATGTTGTAGGTGCCGCCGGCCTCGCCATGCTCCACGACCAGCTCCAGGGCCTTGGCATGGTCTTCCACGTAGAGCCAATCCCTGATCTGCTCACCCTTGCCGTAGACAGGAAGGTTCTGGCCCTTTAAGGCGCGCAGGATGCAGAGCGGAATCAGCTTTTCCGGAAACTGCCGCGGTCCGTAATTGTTGGAGCAGTTGGTGATGACGGTAGGCAGCCCGTAGGTGCGGTGCCAGGCACGGACCAGATGGTCGGAGGATGCCTTGGAGGCAGAGTAGGGCGACGAGGGCTGGTAGGGTGTGTCCTCATGGAAGAAGCCGCCGCTGCTTCCAAGGTCGCCAAAGACCTCGTCGGTTGAGATGTGGTGGAAGCGGAAGGCGTCCTTTTTGTCTTTTGGCAGTTTGGTCCAGTACTTTCTGGCAGCCTCAAGCAGCGTAAAGGTTCCGACGATGTTGGTCTGCACAAAGATGTCCGGTCCGTCTATGGAGCGGTCCACATGGGACTCGGCAGCAAGATGCATTATGGCGTCCGGCCTGAAGGAGGCGATGATGCCCTGCATGGCCTCGGAGTCTGCCACGTCCGCCTGATGGAAGCAGTAGCGGGGATTGTCAGCCACATCGGCCAATGAAGCCAGGTTGCCGCAGTAGGTCAGTTTGTCGACGTTGCAGACGGCGGTGTCGCTGCGCTGCAAGAGCTGATGCACCACGGCAGAGCCGATAAACCCGGCGCCGCCGGTCACAAGATATCTTTTGGGCATCTGCAGCCTCCTTTTGTGCAGTGTCTTTTGGGCAGCATCCTTCAGGCGGTCTATTTGGAGAGTTCAGACCAGAAGGGGGCGATTTTGTCCTTTTCTGAGAGCAGCGGGACCTTTCCTGCCTCCAGCACGGGCCATTTGACCGCAAAGAAGGGGTCGTTCCAGCGTATGCTGCCCTCATCCCCGGGAGCATAAAAGTCGGTGCACTTGTAGTGGAAATGGGCGACTTCGCTTGTGACGCAGAAGCCGTGGGCAAGCCCAGGCGCAATCCACAGCTGCCACTGGTTTTCCTGGGTCAGCTCCACGCCGAACCATTTCCCGAAGGTCGGAGAATCGCGCCTGATGTCGACAGCCACGTCGTAGACGCTGCCAATGGAGACTGAGACCAGCTTTCCCTGGGGGTGCTCCTTTTGAAAGTGCAGGCCTCTCAGTACGCCGTAAGTGGACTTTGAATGGTTGTCCTGGACA
>CAYNWQ010000334.1:0-1436 GCA_964400955.1 uncultured Gordonibacter sp.
GCGGTCTCAAAAACCGTTGTCCAACGACGTGCGAGTTCGACTCTCGCCTCGGGCACCATTTCGGAAAAACGTAAACCCCCGTTAAGGGGGTTTATTTTTGTCTTGAGGCTTTTCCATATCTTTACTTCTGCGGTATCATAGACGCTGCAGAGGAAAATGATATGGCATGCAAAGCTAGCGTGCAGGTAAAAAATGGTGCGGCACGGGAAAATGACGCTGCAGGTGAAAATGGCAGCGCAAAGACAAGGTGCGGTTTGTATTTATGGCTCAAGACAATCTCATACTAAATCGATACCGGCCTATGGGAGTCGCGGGGCAAGGTGGCTTTGGTACGGTGCGTATCGCTTGGGACACGCGCATTCAGCGCAAGGTTGCCATCAAGTGCATAGAGCTCAATGAAGATGATGCCGCGCGTGCGCGTCAAGACGACATTCGCGCACGTCAGGATGCTGCGTGTGCGTGCCCAGATGCTGCGCAGGAGTGTCAGGGCGTCGCGATGGTGTATCAGAACGCTGCGCGCTCACATCAAGAGGATGCAAGTGCAGAGCCGGATCTCGAGCAGCATTTTCTCTCAAACATCCCCGGGCTTGATGAGGCACGCACTGCAGCGATGCTCACTGATGCAAATATCGTTACGGTATATGATTTCGAAGTGCTTGATAATGTGGCGTATCTCATCATGGAATACGTCGAGGGCATCACGCTCACGCGGTTTTTGCGTGAGTTTGAAGATGAGATCTCTCTTGACATAGCGACGGCTCTTTTCGCTTCCGTTGCTCATGCTCTAGAAGTTGCGCATGCACATCAAGTGCTTCACCTTGACATAAAGCCTGATAACGTACTTATAAATCGTCAGGGCCAGGTAAAGGTGACTGACTTTGGACTTGCAACACTCGCTGATGTGAGTGGATGTGGATATGCAGGTGGCGGTACTATCGGATACATGCCGCTTGAGCAAATGCGCCAGGAAAGTCTCGATGCGCGCACCGATGAATGGTCACTTGCGAGTCTGACCTATGAAATGTTGACCGGCGAAAATCCTTTTCTGGCGCCAAATCTTGCGCGAGCCGAGACGGCGATAACAGAAGCAGAGCTGGTGCTGCCTTCACTTTGTTGGGACGATATGGATGAGGGTATCGATGATGTGATATTTCGGGCGCTCGACCCTGAGGTGGAGGAGCGCTACGACACCGTTGAGCAATTTGCGGATGCACTCGAGCCTTATCTGGGAAAGGCAAAAGCAGGTCATAAAGCGCTTGCAGTGCTGGTGGGTGAAGCACAAAACGAAAAGGACGATGAAACTGTTGAAGCTGCTGCTTTGCGCGTGCCTTTAGCGGAGCGCATAAGTGATAGAGCAGCGGCAGTTATCTCGCGTGTATTTTCTGTAGCGGGAGCTCTTTTGGTGAGCATCGTAGCGGCAGTGAATCTACCTTGGG
>CAYNWQ010000335.1:0-1426 GCA_964400955.1 uncultured Gordonibacter sp.
AAACCCCTTGAGGTGCCGGCATATCGCGATGTCGTGCTGGCCTTTCGCGGCAAAGACGCTTCATCGCTTGCACTTCAGCGTTTCGTGGAGTATTTGCCATACCGCTAACATAACGCTAACCGCTTATACCCTGTGGGATTATACTAAATGCGCAACCAAATTGATAACCTGCGGGAAAGTGAAAGGAATACTATGACAGGCTACGCTGCACTTTCAAAAGACGAGCTTAATGCGCGTCTTTCAGAACTCAAAAAAGAATACGCTGACATCTGTGCTAAGGGGCTTTCCCTCAATATGGCACGCGGAAAACCAGGCACTGACCAGCTCGATTTGAGCATGCCGATGCTTTCTATGGTAGTTGAGAGCGCTGATTGCAAAGCGAAGGATGGCACTGACTGCCGCAACTATGGCGTGCTCGACGGCCTGCCGGAAGCAAAAGCGCTCATGGCTGTTATGCTCGACGATGAGCCGGAAAACGTTATCGTGGGTGGCAACTCAAGTCTCACGCTCATGTATGACAGCGTAGCACGCTGCATGAACTTTGGCACACTCGGCTCTCGCCCGTGGAACAAATACGACGAAGTCAAGTGGATTTGTCCGGTGCCGGGTTATGACCGTCATTTCGGTGTCACCGAAGCCTTTGGTATCAAAATGATACCGGTCGCTATGAACGCAGACGGCCCAGACATGGACGAAGTTGAGCGCATCGCCGCAAGCGACGAGTCAGTAAAAGGCATTTGGTGTGTGCCGAAGTACTCCAATCCGGGTGGCGTGACCTACTCTGATGAAGTGGTTTTTCGCCTCGCGAGCATGAAATGCGCAGCTGACGATTTCCGTATTTTCTGGGATAACGCTTATTGCGTGCACCACCTGAGCGCTGATGTAGCCGAACAAGACCAACTGCTCGACATTGGCGCGGCATGCAAAGAGGCCGGCAACGAAAACCGCTATTTCAAGTTTGCTTCTACTTCAAAAGTAACTCATCCAGGCTCTGGTATCTCGGCTATGGCGGCATCACCCGAAAACATTGCAGAGATCAAAAAGCGCATGGGTGTGGGCACCATCGGTTTTGACAAGATAAACCAGCTGCGTCATGTAAAGTTTTTGCGTGACGCCGAAGGCCTCGCTGCCCACATGGCCAAACATGCAGCTATTTTGCGTCCGAAGTTTGACCTCGTAGTAAGCAAACTCGATGCAGGCCTTACCGACGTTGGCGGATGCACGTGGTCGCATCCTCATGGTGGCTATTTTGTGAGCTTTGACGCGCCGCAGGGTTGCGCAAAGCGCATCGTTGCGCTCGCTAAGGAAGCTGGCGTTACCATGACCGGCGCAGGTGCGACTTGGCCTTACAAACAAGACCCTCTTGACAGCAATATCCGCATCGCACCGACGCTGCCACCGCTTAGCGAGCTTGATGCAGCGCTCG
>CAYNWQ010000336.1:0-1400 GCA_964400955.1 uncultured Gordonibacter sp.
AAGATAATCATACAGTTCAGAGGGCCAAGCCTTGGTAGGGTGGAGGAGATACAATAGAACTTACGTCTTAATGCCCAAAGTTTCAATTATAATACCTGTATATAATTCGTCGCGTACCCTCGTACGTTGTCTCGATTCTATTCTTGCCCAATCTTGTGCTGATTTCGAGGTGTTGCTCGTAGACGATGGAAGTACTGACGACTCTGTCAATATATGTCAGAAATACGTCGATGCAGACTCTCGTGTTCATCTATTGCAGCAAGCGAATTCTGGTCCTGCTGTTGCTCGCAATGCAGGTCTCGATATGGCAACAGGAGAATGGATATCTTTCGTAGATAGTGATGATTGGGTGTCCCCAAAGATATATAGTGATTTAGCAGGGAACGCAGACTTCGTCGATTTGATCGTGTTTGGCTTCAGGATAGAGGAGTTGGGTCGCAAGATAGACATCTTGTATGAATCTTCTCGTACGGAAAGCAGGGAGGATGTTTCCGCACGATACAAAGACCTCAAAGTCTATCTGTGGAATAAACTATTCCGGCGTGATATCATTACCTCTGCTACGCTTCGTTTCAAGTCTGATGTCAAATTCGGTGAGGATCTGATATTCCTTCTTGACTATCTTAGACATACGGGAACGACTCTATGGTCAGATATCATTGGTTACCACTATAACATGCTCTCAGCATCAGCCACAGCTCATCTGTCGTTTAAGCAAATGGAGCTTCCGGCGTTTGCATCCAACCTCAACTCTATAATTGATGCTTTTGTCGATTATAGCAAATCGCTCTCAAATCCACAGACGATTCTTTCCTCAGCGACCACGTTCTTTTACTCCAGCTTCTATGCACGTCCAATTGCATTAACTGATGCTCTCGAACGCTCTAAGTCCTTCTGCGCAATCATTCAAAAATATGAATTCTTGAAGCCTGACGCCTATGGCAGTGTTCCATCTAAATTATCTCTACTCATCTATCATCAAGATAAAGTGCTTATCCGTATTGTTTCATTTCATAATAAGTCTCAAGTAATCAAGCACGCATTAAAAACTGTACTTTTGCGGGTTGCGTCACTTTCCCACATCCCACTTCATCATACTACTCGTATACTCCTTCATTGATGACCCTTTATGCGAAATATGTAGTCTATCCTGCACAGCACTTTTCTGAAATTGAAAGACAAATTTCTCGTCATACTCTTTTTCGTTGGCTATCGCATCTCTTTTAATATTGTAGGTAGCATATCTCTTGCGGAGCTTCTTGCGCTGTTTGGCTTTTTCGTCTTCGGTTGTCTCAAACTGCTAAACTACAAGGAGGTAAAAACATTCTTCACTCTATTCGTTATCCTTGAATTAGCGAAGATTTTCTCGGAGCTTTTTGTCAGCAATGGCTTTAGCTCTT
>CAYNWQ010000337.1:0-1400 GCA_964400955.1 uncultured Gordonibacter sp.
ACATAAAGCGGCAGCAGGCTTTACTTATAAAGGGAGCCTAAAGGATGCTATCGTAGAAACAACGGCTGCGATAGAGGCGGCACTTTCGTGAAACGCGGCGAATCGGGGCTTTCGCTGGTTGTTGGCATAGATAAGCCCACGGGTATGTCATCTCATGATGTCGTAAACCACGTGCGTCATATATTTAAGGAAAAACGCGTAGGACACACGGGCACTCTTGATCCTTTAGCGACCGGTGTGCTGCCGATATGTGTGGGACCAGCCACCCGTCTATCAACCTATTTAACAGCGCACGATAAATACTATCGTGTCCGTATGGTTTTTGGCGCACAAACAGATACTGACGACAGAGATGGCAACATAATACGTACCGCTGCAGTGCCAGACGAGGTACTCGACCCCTTTTTTGCTCAAAGTTTTTTGGATAGCTTAGTAGGCACGCACAAACAACTTCCCCCGGTTTATAGCGCAATTAAAGTAAACGGAATAAAGGCATGTGATGCAGCGCGCCGTGGCAATATTATTGATCTAGCGCCACGCGATATCGAGGTGTTTTCTGCGCAGCTGATGAGCATCTCAGGACATGGGCTTGGAGAGGAGCGCTCATGGGATGTTTCTTTTCATGTATCGAAAGGCACCTATATTCGCTCGCTTGTGCGCGATATCGGCACAGCGTTTGACTCTTACGCATATGTGGATGCACTTAGGCGTATCCAATCAGGTAAACTTTCCGAAAAGTCATGCGTGAGTTTGGAAGTACTTGAAGAGATTGGCGCGGATGGTGCGCTTGACCCAGTACAAATACTAGGGTTTCGTTTTGCTTTTGTCGACGAGGATGCTTTGGCTGATGTGGGAAATGGCAAGGCGCTATCACGTGATACCTTGGTTCTTTACACGTTTCCGTCACCTTCTTTGCCCGAGAAGGCGTGTGGGTGTACGCCAGGACTTATTAAGAGTGACAAAGAGCCTCTTGATTCTGAGCTCGTATCGATTGTCGGAAATAACCGGCTCTATGGTATATACGAGTATAACGTCGACCTCAATCTTTATAAGCCGCGTTGTGTTTTTCAGTCAGGAGTAAGTCGTGGCTCAATTGTATAAATTTGACACTTCGTTTTCGGGTGAAGTTTTGAGGGGAGCGTCCTGTGCCTTTGGTGTGTTTGATGGTGTACATGTAGGGCATCAATTCTTGCTCGACCAAGCACGCGCTACTGCATGTGAAAATGGTGGCGCGTCTTTAGCGCTTACTTTTGACATTGATCCTGACGAGGTATTTCGCTCGTCAAGTCTAAAAAAACTTATGACTAATGAAGAGCGCATACACACGCTTTTGAACTCAGGTATTGACGGCGTTGTTGTTTTTCCTTTTTCAAAAGAGTTTGCCTCCCTTGAGCCTTTTT
>CAYNWQ010000338.1:0-1384 GCA_964400955.1 uncultured Gordonibacter sp.
GAAACGCGCCTCATCACGCTCATGATGAAAATGGATGCTGACGTGGTCGTTACTACTCAAGAAGACCTCGACAATTTCTATATCAAGCGCTCGTATGTGCGCAAAGACGTCGAGTATGTGTTTATGCCTCACCATATGACATCGACGCATCTTACGGCAACGCCAAAGGCATACGACAACTATGATCACATATTTTGCGTAGGCCCTCATCAGGTTGCTGAGATTAGACGCGCCGAAGAGATGCGAAACCTCCCGGCGAAAAATCTGCCGGAATGCGGCTATGATTTGCTTGACCGCCTGATTGCTTCCTACGAGGCGCTTAAGGGTGTGAAAAACGAACGCCCGGTGGTGCTCATTGCACCATCGTGGCAAGAAGATTGCATCCTTGATTTGTGTATCGACGATATGCTGCATGCTTTGCTTGGGCATGGCTGGCGTATTATTGTGCGTCCTCACCCCGAATACACCAAACGCTACAAGCCTCGCTGGGAAGCTTTGCAAGCAAACTACGCCAATGTCTCAGAAGATGAGTTGTATTTTGAACGTGACTTTAGTTCAAACACGACCATTTTCACGTCCGACGTGCTTGTGACCGACTGGTCGACCGTGGCGTGCGAGTTTGCGTTTTCGACACTTAAGCCCTGTGTGTTTATAGACACTCCGATGAAAGTTAACAATCCGGATTGGAAAGATTTGGGCATCGAGCCGACCGATATTACTTTGCGAAACGAAATTGGCATTTCGGTGTCGCCTGATGATTTGTCGGGCTTTGCTGACACTATCGCGCAGATGATCGCAAACCCTGATGCGTGGCGCGAAAAGATAGACGAGGTGCGTGCGCGCACTATATTTAATATTGGGCATGGCGGCGAGATTGCTGGCGAGCTTTTGCTGGAAAGAGTGCTTGAGCAGCAAAGCAAGCGCCTAGGATATGGTGGTTTGAGTGCGGGTGACGAGGGCTTGGACACTGGTGTTGTAGACATACGCGAGAGCGCCGAAGAGAGCACCGATAAAAAAACCAATGAGGACAATGCTGAGGGTGTTGACGCAGACACCAATGCGACTGTAAATACAAATCGAGGTAGTCATGAGGCTTAATTTTTCACTTTTTTTACGGCGTGCGACTTTGCGCGCATATGACGTTTTGTCGCTTGGTGTATGTGCACTTGTCTTTTCCTTAGCTTACCCGAGTTTTGCGTGGGCATATGTTGACCCCTCTGTTATGACCTATACTATCCAAGCGCTGGCGGGCGTGGCGGTAGCACTTTCTGCGGTAGCGGGTGTAGCGATGCGTCGTACGCGTAAAGTGCTGATGCGTGCGCTCAATATTGACGAAAACGCTGGCAAGGAAATAGAGCCCTGCGTGCACAGGCTTGATAGCGAT
>CAYNWQ010000339.1:0-1318 GCA_964400955.1 uncultured Gordonibacter sp.
TGAGCACCGAATACGACGAACTCCTAAAGATAGATCACGCCCGCGTATTTCCCTTTGATGCGGTACGCAGCGAATGGCTCAACCATGTGGTATGTCCCGAAGACAGAGATGAAGTAAGCAAAGTCTTTGAGACGGAAAATGTAAAAAAGCTCCTTGCCGAGAAAAACGAATTTACGGGCAATTATCGCAGTATCATCAATGGCGAGTTGCATCATTTCCAATACAGCATGTGTAAAATCGACGAGATTGGCAACAAAGCAATACTTGGGTATCAAAACATCGACGAAATTGTCAAAAAACACGTTGAGCAGGAAAAAGAGCAGGCAGAGCAACAAAAACGACTCGCGCACGCTCTCGCTGCGGCGCAGCAAGCTAGCAAAGCCAAATCCACCTTCCTCAACAGCATGTCGCATGACATCCGCACGCCCATGAATGCCATCATAGGATTTACCGCGCTTGCGCAAACACACATCGACGACAAAGAACAAGTGCAGGATTATCTTGCGAAAATCAGCACATCAAGCACGCATTTGCTCAGCCTCATAAACGACATCCTCGACATGAGCCGCATCGAAAGCGGCACGGTAAAACTCGATGAAAAACCGGTACACATGCCGGATTTGTTGCATGACTTGCGCACGATGATACAAGGGCTTATCAACTCCAAAAACTTAAACCTTTATATCGATACTCAAGACGTCATCCACGAAGACGTGATTACCGACAAACTACGCCTCAACCAAGTGCTCATCAATATCGTGGGTAACGCCATCAAGTTTACGCAACCCGGCGGCGACATCATCATTCGCTTGCTTGAAAAACCCTGCTCGATGAAAAACTATACGACCTATGAGTTTTCGGTCAAAGACAACGGCATCGGCATGTCGCCAGATTTTCTCGATCACATATTTGAGTCTTTCTCGCGTGAATACAGCGCCACGGTGAGCGGCATACAAGGCACCGGCCTTGGCATGGCTATCACCAAAAACATCGTTGACATGATGGGCGGCGAGATACACGCCGAAAGCGAAGAGGGCAAGGGTTCGCTCTTTACGGTCACAGTTAATCTGAGACTCGCCGCTGCTCCCGTCAAAAACGAACCAATACCAGCGCTCATGGGTGCAAGAGCACTCGTGGTCGACGACGACATCGATACTTGCCGCAGCGTGAGCAAGATGCTGCGCGACATCAAGATGCGTCCAGACTGGACAACATTGGGCAGAGAAGCGGTCGTACGCGCGCAAGACGCTACCGAGATGAAAGACGAATACAAAGTCTATATCATCGACTACCTCATGCCTGACATAAACGGCATCGA
>CAYNWQ010000340.1:0-1248 GCA_964400955.1 uncultured Gordonibacter sp.
TCGCAGTCCATGCATCAGTTGCAGTCTCAGTTACAGAAGTTGTCACATCGTAAAGGTCGTTGTCAGAAGTAATGTTCTCATAACCGCTAACCATGTGCTCAGTGCCGTCGTAAGTGACCGTTTGAGACTTCTCGGTCACCGTAACGATAACCTTGTCGGTAACTGGCGTTACTTTCTGATAACCATCTTCTACATTAAAGGTAACCTTGAAGTTGTCATTGTTGTTGGTAAAGTCGCTTGCAGACATGCCCATCGATTTCTCGCCAACGTTTATAAGAGTAGCTACGTCGTTACCACTGAAAGTAAAGTAGCTCTCTTCATAAAGCTCATCAGAGATACTCGTTACTTTATAACCCTGCGCTTTATGCTCGGTGCCATCATAGACATTTGTCTTTTGATCGCCTTTAACGTTTACGGTGACCTCAAGCGGATTTACCGTCACAGAACCGTCAATTACGACAAACTGTACGTTTTTGAAGTTGGTATTTTCGTTTTTGAACTGATTTACATCTAGGCCCATAGCCTGCGTGCCAACATCGGTCAGACTTACCTCATCAGAACCGCTGAAGCTAAAGTCGTCCTCAGTATAAAGTTCTGTATTGCTTGAAACCGTGTAGCCTTTTGCCGTATGCAACTGTCCGTCATAAGTCGCGGTCACATTTTTACCCGTGATAGTAACGATTGCCTCAACCTGACCAATAGTCTGATAGCCTTGGGTTATTTCAAAGACAACATTGCTGAAGTTTTGAGACTTATTTACAAAGTCTGTCGACTTCATCTCCATATAAGTTGTGCCTTCTTCAGTGCGGCTTGCTTTTGCCTCACCTGAGAAAGTAAAGTCGTCAGTCGTGTAGAGCCCGTTTGAAATGCTCGCGACGTCATAACCCTCGACCGTGTGCTCTTTACCGTCGTAATCATCTGTGTGGTTCTTGCCAACAATCTTGACAGTCACTGCCTCTTTGACAGGATCAATCGTAAGCGCGCCATCAACAATCTTGAATTCTACGTTGGTGAAGTTAGCGTTGGTGTTTTTGAAGTCGGTCGCTGCGATACCTACGTCGTAGATGCCAGCGTCGGTACCCTTTGCCGTCCATGCATCAGTCGAGGTCTCCTCCACCGATGCCGCTACGTCATAAATCGCGTTGTCAGACGTGATGCTCTTGTAACCAGAGACTGTGTGCTCTTTGCCGTCATAGGTAACCGTGTCAGATTTCTCAGTAACCGTAACCGTCACTTTGTCAGTCACTG
>CAYNWQ010000341.1:0-1243 GCA_964400955.1 uncultured Gordonibacter sp.
CACGTCGTGTGCGCGATGCGCTGCGCCCTTCGCATGATGACGATTAGTGTAGCCTGTATATCTCGTATCCCGAACTTCACACTCCATATTGCGCCTGCAACCCACATCTCATGCATCTTATATAAATATGCTTGCAATATGAGCCGCTTGTGAGAAAATAACGATTTGCGTTTTTTAAGGGCTACATTTTTAACGACACGAAACGAGAAATTATGCTTTCAGCTATAACCGATGTGCTTATGCTCATCATGCAACCATGCTATGACCTCGTAGGTAATTGGTGGATTGCGATTGCTCTTTTTACCTTCATCGTCAAAATAATACTGATGCCTATGGCTTTATGGTGCCAGTGGAACAGTATCGTCATGGTAAAACTTATGCCAGACCTCCATCGTATTAAAGTGAAATATTTTGGCGATGCAGAAACCATTGGCGAAAAACAAAATGCGCTCTATAAAGAGCGTCATTATCATCCGCTGCTCTCACTTATCCCGCTTGCGGTGCAGATACTTATCTTGTTTGGCTTGGTGGACGTGGTGCACTACATCACCGACAATGGTGCACCGGGCACTGAGCTTTTGGGTATGATACCAGTCGAAGATGGTGGTATTTCTTGGATTATGCCTCTGCTCGCAGGGCTTTCTGCGGTTGTGATGGGCTTTGCTCAAAACCGCATCAACCCGCTGCAACGTGAGCAATCGCGCGCAGAGAAAAACATGACCAACGGCTTGTCCATCGCGCTTTCTTTTGTACTTGGCGTGTTTGTGTCTTCGGGCATGGCTTTCTACTGGATTTGCTCAAATTTGATGTCGATAGCGGTACAGGCACTTTGCAATGTGTGCATCAAGCCTAAAAAATATATCGACTACGAAGATCTTGCAGAAAGTCGTGTGGCGCTCGATGAGCTCGCGGCGATGGATGCCAACAAGAAAAAGTGGTATCAGCACGACCCTCTGCGCAAGCGTGAGAAACAAGACTACAAGCGCTTTTTCCATATCATCGATAAACACATCGTGTTTGTTGCCGAAAGCAGTGGTTTTTACAAATATTTCCAAGGTGCCATAGAGTGGTTGCTTGCTAACTCTGATGTGCGTATCCACTACATCACTTCAGACCCTAACGATAAGATCTTTGACCGCGCAAAAGAAAATCCGCGCATCCTCCCTTACTACATCAGTGAAACGCGCCGCATCACGCTCATGATGAAAATGGATGCTGACGTGGTCGTTACTACTCAAGAAGA
>CAYNWQ010000342.1:0-1241 GCA_964400955.1 uncultured Gordonibacter sp.
ACGCACAAAGAAGGAAATTGCCGATCAATGCGGGATAACTGACATTAAGTATTTAACCAACAGATATCTGAAACCGTTGCTTAAGAAAAAGTTTTTATGCACTGCAATGACGCTGCAAGCTATACCTCAAGATTCATCCCAAGATGAAATCTCAAAGCTCATTATAGATTTTTGCAAAGAACCACGCACAAAGAAGGAAATTGCCGATCAATGCGGACTAACTGACCTTAAACATTTAACGAGCAAGTATTTGAAGCCAATGCTTGAGCAACACTATTTACGCCTGACAATACCAGAAAAGCCTAAAAGTCCAAACCAAAAATATATTGCCATACTGTAAAAACATAGTATCTGCTCAGGCATCCTATACTATGTGCTTTCTTGTGCTCATTATCAATACTTTATAACACGTTTGTGAAGTTCATGATAACCGCGCAAGGCGGTTTGGGCGAAAACTACATCTTCACCTTCACAAACTCACGTACCTTATGTGCTGGACAATGAACCGCCGTAAACGCCTGCGCAAGCTAAGTGCTTAAAAAAAAAGACTTTGCTGACATATAGAGCCAGCAAAGTCCATTGCATTCAATAAAGTGGCGGAACGGAAGGGACTCGAACCCTCGGCCTCCGGCGTGACAGGCCGGCGTTATAACCGTCTTAACTACCGTTCCGCGGTACAAAAGAAGCAAATCCTTTTGCGAAAAAGGACACTAGACTTAAAATCGGCCGCTGTCAACAGTTTTTTTGAACTTTTCCCAAAAAGAGGATGTGCTGGGTGCTGCCGGCAGGATGCGGAGCTTCTTCTGCTTTTGCTTTCATGACCATCGGGGAGACATCGTGTCTTCAGCAGCCTGCTTTGCTGCCCATGGGGAAGGGGCTGCAGGGTCTTGACTTCAGACAGGGTGAACCAGGGGGATTGGGCAGTGAGGCCCTTGTGCAAAAAAGACTGCAGGGGGATTGCATGCCTTCTGCAAATGCCGTATAGCTTGAAGGACGCTGCAGATGAACTGTCTGCAGCCTTAGTTCATAAACACTGACACCAGCTAGCTGAAGAAAAGGAGAGGAACGGATGACTGCTGTCCAGACTGGTGAAGCATCTTTTAGAGAAATTCGGGAAAATTCGTACTACTACGTAGACAAAACAGGCTTTATAGAAGAGCTCTTCCGACATTGTCCGCCTGTGGCATCCCTCATTGCCAGGCCGCCCAAGTTCGGCAGGACGCTGATGCTGGACATGCTGT
>CAYNWQ010000343.1:0-1154 GCA_964400955.1 uncultured Gordonibacter sp.
GCCATTGGAGGAAGTGGTGGCACCGGGGGCAAAACTTCCGGAGGTGCGGGAAGCTCATATATAGACAGTGGTGCGGGCTTAGCAGGTCGCGGCACGGGCTCGGGTTATAGCGAAGGCTCAGATGTGCAGTCCGAAGCCTCCGGTAGCGGCAGAGGTGCTTATAGTATCTATCAAGTCATGAACCCCTATACGGCAAATGTTGATGCCGAATACGCAGAAAACCCTTTCAAACCCTTTGTTTTACCGCTGTGCCTTGCGGCTGTCGCAGCTGGTTTGGCGCAGCTTGTGTTTTGGTATATGAGGCAACGTAGACCTTTAGTGTACGTTTGCGCACAAACTACAGGAGGAACACTGTGAGAAACAAATACGGCTTTACGGCACTCTTTCATGGTAGGCGCACCGATATATGTGCGTGCGATAGGGGGGCCTTTGCGCATAAGGACTACGACAAAGCAAATCGCGCGGGGAAACTCATTTGCGCAAGTAAAGCACCCCGCGCATACTCTCGTGTGCTTTCAGCAGGTGTGTCGTGCGTGCTTGCAGCGACACTTGCTTTTGGTATGGTGCCAAGTGAAGCATGGGCAGAGGGGAGTGCGCTTGCAGCCGACTTTAGCGCGAGTGCTGCAGCAAACGCGGATACTTCATGGTATGACGCATCAAAAACCAATTTCGCGCTTAAAAGCATTTCGCAGCTGGCAGGCTTGAGCAAACTCGTCTCACAAGGAAACGACTTCAGCGGCAAAACGGTGTCGCTTGCAAATGACATCAATGCGATGTCGGCGACCATTTCGCCCATCGGCACTAAAGAGCATCCTTTCAACGGTACTTTTGATGGCGCGAGTCACTATATCGACAATCTCACCATTGATTCTTCTGCTGACTCTTACGTGGGTCTCTTTGGCTATACGGGCGCTAGCTCCATCATCAAAGATGTGACGCTTGGCACATCGGTTAAGATTTCCCGGACGGTGAGCGCTGAGCAAGGTAATTTCTTAAGCGATTGGGGCCTTTTGGTGGGGCAAAGCGAAGGCTCGCTATCTAACTGCACGGTAAAGGGCAACATCACACTTGCCTCTGCGGTTGTGCAAAAAAGCGAAAAAGAAACTTCCGTCATCAAGTGCATTGGAGGCATTGCTGGTGTGTGCCGGGGAGAC
>CAYNWQ010000344.1:0-1148 GCA_964400955.1 uncultured Gordonibacter sp.
ATCAAACCCGGAGATATCTCGTTCTCCCCGAAATAGCTTTAGGGCTAGCCTCGGGTTATCAGACACCGGTGGTAGAGCACTGGACGCTTGAGGGGGCTTCACCGCCTACCGACAGCGACCAAACTCCGAATGCCGGTGCCTTATTGACCCGGGAGTCAGAACATGTGGGCTAAGCTGTGTGTTCGAAAGGGAAACAGCCCAGACCGCCCGCTAAGGTCCCTAAGTTACAGCTAAGTGGCAAAGGATGTGCGTCTGCCCAGACAACCAGGATGTTGGCTTAGAAGCAGCCATACATTTAAAGAGTGCGTAATAGCTCACTGGTCGAGTGGACATGCGCCGACAATACACGGGGCTAAGCTGTACACCGAAGCGGCGGGTCGGATTTTATCCGGCGGTAGGGGAGCGTCCCTTGCGGGGCGAAGCAGACAGAGCAACTGTTTGTGGACTGCAAGGGAGTGAGAATGCTGGCATGAGTAACGAGAGAGGTGCGAGAAACACCTCCGCCGTAAGCCTAAGGGTTCCTGGGCAAGGCTAATCCTCCCAGGGTCAGTCGGGAGCTAAGGCGAGGCAGACATGCGTAGCCGATGCACAGCAGGTTGATATTCCTGCACCGCCGACGCACCGTTATACCAATGGGGCGACGGGGAAGGGTAGCCAAGCGCGGTTCTGGACGTCCGCGTGAAAGCGTGTAGGGCGTGTTACATGGAAATCAGTAACACATATGCCTGAGACGTGAGACGAAGCAATTGTGTGAAGTTGGCAAGCCCATGCCTCCGAGAAAAACCTCTAGGAAGGGACGTCGGCGCCCGTACCAAAACCGACACAGGTGGGCGGGTAGAGCATACCGAGGCGATCGGGAAAACTAGGTTTAAGGAACTCGGCAAATTGGCCCCGTAACTTCGGGAGAAGGGGCGCCCTCATGTACGTGGACCGGCTTGCCCGGAAAGCGGAAGGGGGCCGCAGTGAATAGGCCCAAGCGACTGTTTATCAAAAACACAGGACTCTGCAAAGCCGCAAGGCGACGTATAGGGTCTGACGCCTGCCCGGTGCTGGAAGGTCACGGGGATCCGTTAGCGTAAGCGAAGCGGTGAACCTAAGCCCCAGTAAACGGCGGCCGTAACTATAACGGTCCTAAGGTAGCGAAATTC
>CAYNWQ010000345.1:0-1094 GCA_964400955.1 uncultured Gordonibacter sp.
CCCTCGCATAAAGCTTTATCGCCCATCATAGAAATTCTCGTGTACAGACTTATGCACCCATATTTGGACGAATCATCATATTGTAGTACGTCGCAGCAGCAAGCATCACAAATCCAATCATGACGCTAACAACTGCCCAGATGCGCTCACGGCGCAGATAATCAGCCTTAGAAACGCCGCGAGATGCAGCTCTGTGCGCAGCATAAGGCTGACTTACGATAGCAAACGCAACCGTGCCTGCTAAAAGCATCACAAACACCAACACCGCAATCACGACAGAGAGTGTGCTAGTTTCAGAGTATGCAGCATAAAAAACGTTATCAGCAAAAAGCCAGAGCGGATAAAACAAAATGGTTGCCCAAAACCCATGGGCAGGACCCCAGATAGGCGGCAAGAAAAGCGCGCCTATATTTATGCGCGGGATACCAGAGAGAAAAGCTTGCTCTTGGGCAATTTGTTCGTCTGTTAGCCCTTGAGCTGTCTCGTTATCTTGAGAATCTTGCATCTGAGGGTTACGTTCGTTGGTAATATCTTGCACCAAATCTATCCTTTCGTTTAAAAGTTCGCCGGCACACTACTCACGCGAACTTCCCCCTCCGTTTACCTTTTCAGACTGTCATTATAAAAAAAGCCGCCGAGAGGAGATATGCCCTCTCGGCGAACTTGTAGAAAATTCCGGCGGTTAATACTAATTTTTTATTTAGTGAATGTCATCCTCGCCGACGATGACATGGTTGTCAGGGTCATAAACCAGACCGCCATGCTCTTTCCAGCAAAACATGAGCTTGGTAGGAGCGATACCTTCGATGTTAGCCAAATAAACATGGATAAACATGAAGCAGATAAATACGTACATCATGAAGTAGTGAATGATACGCATAGACATGAGTCCGCCGACCAAGGAAGTACCTGCTGCAAAGAACGCTACGTCCATCGTGACATTCCACAGGCAAAGACCAGTGTAGAACATCAAGATGATGAGAATCGGGATAAGCAGATAGCTTATCTTTTGCGGAACGCCAAGCTTTGCTCCAAGAGGATGATCTTTCTTGAAGAAAAGATAGTAGCGAATCCATGCGCCACCCTGATGACGA
>CAYNWQ010000346.1:0-1024 GCA_964400955.1 uncultured Gordonibacter sp.
CTTAGAGCCCCTCAGCGTAAAAACAGCTGCGCCAGTGCCAAAAGATAAGGTATTAGAGGTACTTTCCTGTTTGCGCGCTTTACACGTTAACGCGCCTATTCATACGGGAGATGTCGTATTGCAAAACGTGTGTGACACCGGTACTGATGTGATAGCTACTAAAGATATCCTTTAGCGCGCATGCGCTGGCTTTTTGCCCCAATAGAAATGCGCAAAGTGTTTTTTACGCATTGCGGTGTCTTTGGATGGTTCTTCACCTGCGAGCCTGAGTGCTGCACGTGCGATATCAAGTGCGGCATCGGGTTTTCGTAAAAAAGCAGCGTTTGTGAGCATTGAGGTAATACCTGCAGGGTTTTTATTGATGTGGCGCAGCGCTTCTAAAAGCTCGCGCCAGGTAGTGACATGCATGGCTGCACCAAGGGAAGTGAGCATTACCACGTTTGCTTTTTCTTGTCCGTACGCGCGCCCTAAAAGTATCATGGGCACCTGTGCGCAGAGGCATTCGGTGACGGTCAGTCCGCCTGATTTACAAATTACCAAATCACTCGCCGACATAAGCGCCGCCATGTCTTCAACGTAGTCAAACACACTTGCATTTTTAAGCCCGAGTTCTTCGCATTCCGTGCGGAGGTGTGTGGCGTAGTCGTTGTCGCTACCTGCTACGATTGCAACATGCATACTGTCAAAAGCGTGCAGGTAGGGTAATATGTTATCTAGTGCCTCGCGAAAATGCTTATACGGCGTAGGCAGGTAAGCGCCTGCGAGTGCAAGCACGATGCGCTTATCTTGTGGAAGCTTGTATTTTTCAAGTACAGCAGCCTTGTCGTAGGTTTCGCGAAAAGCAGGACGGGTGGGGATGCCTGTTATAAGGATGTGACTTTCCGGGACTTTTCTCGGGCGTAGTGTCTCAGCCATTGATTCATTTGCAACGCAAAATAAGTCAGAATGTAGATGCGGCCACATGCCCTCAACTTCGTAGTCGGTTGGTACGCAAAGGATTGGAAAATCGTCGTGGGAAAGCATG